>CALBTS010000720.1 GCA_937968035.1 uncultured Methanomethylovorans sp. | reverse complement strand
CACTACTGTCCGACTAAAAAATGAGAAAATAGGGGCAGTACAAATTATATAACTGCCCCATATGTTGTATGTTTGCATTTGCAACAACAAAACATAACAACATGGGCAAAAATACAGAGATTAAATTTGTCGGACAGCCGATTTTCAAACAAGTACTAAAATTAGTTGATTCGACTGATCTTGCCTGGCTGATTAAGAAGCATGATGCTGACCGGTATTACAAATCCTTCAAAGCAAAAGACCACCTGATAACTTTACTATTTGGCATACTGAGCCGATGCGACTCGATGACTGAAATCTGCGAAAGTCTGCGTGCACTGGGAGGTAAGCTTAACCACCTGGGATTGATAAAGTCCCCGGCAAAGAGTACCGCTTGCGATGGCATGCGAACAAGACCCAATGAGTTTTTTGAAGATGTTTATTTCAGTCTGGTTCGACGCTATAAGAATTTTTTGTCGGACAGCCGGACCCAAGGAATGACCTTCAGAGAAATATTATTGATAGATTCCACTACAATTCGGTTATTCGGCAATATTCTGAAAGGTGTAGGTCGAAATCCCAAAAATGATGGCAAGAAGAAAGGTGGATTAAAAGTTCATATGCTCATTGATGCAATGCAATCCATCGGCAAATTTGTAAAAATCACAGCAGCCAAGGTTCATGACAAAAACTTTTTGAAGGAACTCGAATTGCTTTCTCACAGCATGATTGTTTTTGACCGGGCATACAATTATTACCATCAATTTGCCGTGTGGACACAAAAGAACATCTATTTTGTTACCCGATTAAAGAAGAATGCCAATTACACAGTCATTGAAACCCTTTCCACGCATAAAAAAGTAAAGGGAAAAGCTATGGTTTTACGGGAAGAGATCATCGAAATAACCTATACACCGGAGGATGAAAATGGTAAAAAGAAAACCCGGGAAAAACAAGTAGTCCGCCTTAAGAAAGTATGCTATCAGGACGAACAAAACCGCTATTACGAGTTCTTGAGCAATAGCATTGAAAGTACCGGAGAAGAAATCGCATTTCTTTACAAAAAAAGATGGGGCATAGAGCTACTCTTCAAGAAAATGAAGCAAAACTTCCAGTTGCACTATTTCTACGGCGAAAGTGTCAATGCGATCTATACCCAGGTTTGGTGCACGCTCATCGCACAACTTTTATTGACAGTGATTCAGAAGATCGCAGCCACAAAAAAAGCGTTTTCAGTAGTTGCAACATTGGTTCGCATTCATCTGATCAGTATGCTTGATGTGTGTGAACTCTTGCGTAGCACTGTACGATCATATATCAAGAAAGAAATTTCACCAGGTCAAACAGAAATTCAACTTAGATTGTTTAGATAATAAGAGGGGGGTCGCTTTCCAAATCATAATAACCTATTGTTGATAATCAATATGTTAGATCGAATTGAGCCCCTTCCTGAAATTTAGTCGGACAGTAGTG
>CALBTS010000719.1 GCA_937968035.1 uncultured Methanomethylovorans sp. | reverse complement strand
ACCACCGAGATCTACACTCTTTCCCTACACGACGCTCTTCCGATCTCATAATTCATATTACGATCTTCATATTTGGGTTCAGTCATAGCATTCTTAGGTATACGGAAAGTGTACCACGTTTCTAAGTCATTACTGTAAGTAAGACCAATCGGGCCTTTGAATTCTTTAGAAACAATTACCCCATCATCTTGAGCAACATTTACTTGTACTTCCATATCGTGAGAATACAATTCGGCTAGATCAGGACAATTATCTACACAAGCGGTCAATAGAAATTTTTTGATCGCTTGTGTACGTGTAGGCGTATCTGATATATTGTTAAGAGGGTTGTCCATAATTAATCAACCTAAAAATTTCATACAAGCAATAACATCTTTAGGATCAAAGGAATTAGGCCAATGAGTCTTCTTTTCTGTTAATGTTACTCCCATACGTGAAGCGAAGACACGTGGATCTTCTTTACAATATTTATACACTTTTAAGGCGCAAGAACATGCATTACTAAAATTAGCACAAAGATGGCAATTCATATCTATCTCCTTATATGGTCCAGCGATCATCAGGACATTTTTGTGAGTCTATTCCGGTCTTAGGAACAAGAAAACAACCACAAAGAGAACAACGACGCAAAGCAAAAGAATAGGTTAAAAATGGACAACTATTGCATTGTTTTAAACGATCATATTGTACAGCGGTACCTGCTCGATCAATATCCCAAAAATATTTGTAGAGGTTGATAAGCGCTTGCCAATAGTAACTTAATGGGGCCAAGATACGATCAAACAAAAATAATCGTCGCAACATAGCACTATCTTATCATTTTGTTGGTTATGTTCTGGAAAGCATACAAGGTAGCAACATTGCTACTTACTCTTTCTACTATATTATAGTAGTTATTAATAGGTAAAATAAATCGGTTTTACTACTACTTTCTACTAGTTTTCCATCCCAACTTATTATATAAAGAAAGAAAGAAAAAGAAATAATTAGAAAGAGATTTAGCGAGATAAACGTAGTAAACAGTAGTTCCTTTTCCTTTATATATATACATGCGCATGAAACAATCGTTCCTTTTCCTTTATATACATGCGCGCAGGATACATTAAAAATATTCAATTTCTGCTTTACTTTTCTTCAAAAAACTACTATAATATAGTGTAGGGGATGGTAGTCATAGAAACACCGTTTACATAGGGTAACACGGGCTATTATGTTTAATGAATACTATCCTATCATTTTTACGATATGTGGGAACGATCAAACAAAGGAGACTCAAGATCATGTCTGAAGAACCAAAAACACAACTTGCATCATTGCCTCTCGAATCTATCGAAATCGGAAAGAGTTCACTGCGGCCAGCCCAATCAGGAACCGACGACTTTGAATTACTGAAAAGGTCGATCAAGAATGAAGGCATTCTTGTACCGATTCTTGTTCGGCCATCGGAAACTGCCGAAGGCCAGTTTGTGCTGGTTGACGGCTTACAACGTTTGAGCATTGCTCAGGATTTAGGCTTGGAAGAAGTCCCCGTTGCCATTGTCGAAGCTAATGAAGCTAAGGTACTTTCTTTGCAGATCCAGACAAATCTGCACAAGATTGCTACGAAACCTGCTGAGTATGGTAAACAGCTTAAACGAATGTTGGTTCTTGATCCTACTCTCAGCGTCACACGTTTGGCCGCTGACTTGAACGTTTCGCCACAATGGATCATTGCTCGGATCAACCTGTCTAAGCTGTTGCCTGAAATTCAGGAACGTGTTGACGGAGGCGAAATTCCACTGACTAATGCTCTGCAATTGGCCAAGCTTCCCGGCGATCAGCAGCTTAATTGGGTGAAGCGTGCAGCAGAACAATCCCCGGACGTGTTTGTCGAGGCGTGTAAAGCGCGTTGTGAGGAAATTGAAGCTGATCGACGTAAAGGTCGTGAAGTCAGTGAAGAAACCTTCAAGATTATTCCGCGCCTTCGTTCCAAAACCGATATTCTGGACGAGTTGGATACCCATCAGGCTCGTGCCCGTTTGATTACTGCGGATATGAATCCTGTGGATTCTTTCGATGCGGCGATCCAGTGGGTTCTACGTATGGATACGGAAACACAGAGTATGGAACAGCAGAAGTGGGAAGCTGAGAAGGTTGCCCGCGAAGAACGGAAAAAGGAACGGGCGGAGCGTCGTGCAGCTGAAAAGGCTGCTAAGGCTGCTGAGGCCGAAAATGCTGCCGCTGAAGCACTGATCAACGAAGCTACAGTATAACAACTAACTAGGATTAAGGAGATAAGTCATGTCTGAATCAAATTTGCCGATGATTCCTGAAGCACCAATCACTGATTTAGCACAATTGGAGAGCTTAGCTGGACAGTTCTTACCTGCTACTAGTGATCCTGATTTTGCTGATGAAATGGGTCTAGGTGGAGGATATTTGCCTTACATAGTTCTTGTACAAGGACAAAGTCCTCTTGCGGCTCCGCCTCACGAAATTCCGCAAGGAAATTTTGTATTGAAGTCGGGGAAAACTGATGTCGAAAATCTTGGACGGTCGTTTGATGTGTTTATCTGCGATCATCGTCCCAAGGCCATGTATTCCGATAAGGTTGCTGGTAAGATTACTTCGATTCATGACCGTAACGATCCACGTTTCAAGGACTTTCAGGCTTGTGCAAATGCTAAAGAACGCGGGTACTTTTGGGGTATAGAATTTCTTTTGTACCTCGGTGAAACAGGTAACTATGTTACCATGTTTTGCAATAACCCAACTCTGCGGCGTTCCGGTAGCACAGAACTGGTACCAAGGCGACATAAACCAGTAACGATCAAGGCTGCTCCCGTCAGCAACGAAGAATATAGCTGGTGGGCTTTTGAAGCGAAGGCTTGTTCTACCCCGTTCAGCGTGCCTGTTGACTTGGGGTTGATGCGTAGTCAGATCGAAAAGTTTCAGGATACTTCTGTCTTCGAGGAAGAACACGAGGAAACGAATCCTGTTACCGAAACTGGCGGGGCGGAACGGGAACGATAATCGTATAGTTCGCCGGTACTGTACGGTTGCGTATCAGGGACCGGGGCATAACGCCCCGGTCCCGCTAAATGCAAAGGAGCAAAGTCATGTTTACAGGCGTATTTGATCAATCTCTTCTTCAACGGGAATATGTTGACCTCAGAGTATCCGGGGCAATTATTCCTAGTTATTTTTTCTGCACTCCTGATCTTGATGTGGTTCAAAAAAGAGCTAAACAATTACGATCTTGGGGTCTAGAACCAGCAGGTCATCCGATCATATATATGCTTGACCCTACATGGCCAGAAGTAGTTGGCGGAATAATAAAACGAATTACTCGTACTCAACAGTATGCAGATATTGTTACAGCTATTGGCCTCGCCGATGTAGTGAATGAACCACTCTCACATCCTTGTGAAGATACCGTACTTCTCTATAAAGAATTTAGAGGACGAAGTTCTATTCCTCGGCGAATCAATGAGACTGGAATTCTTTCAGGAGAAAATACTGCTGCCCTCGTAGGCGCATTAAAATTTAATATAGGATTGTGTGAATATATTGGTGTACAAGCACATGTATCGCCAAATTTCTCATATTCAATGATCTCGTCAATCTTTACAGAAAAGTATATGGAAGATCAAATAAAAGCCATTGCTTCTCTTGGTTTACCGATCCATATTAGCGAAATGAGTGTTCCTAGTTCCGGAAACGGATGGACACAAGCACGACAAGCTTCCTTTATTCAGCGTATTTTTCTAGCTACACATAAATATGTAGACAGAATTTACTACTGGGAAGTTAAAGACAAACGTTCCGGGATGTTTAATCCTATTTCTGGATTAATAGACATTTACGGAAAAAAGAAAAAGGCTTATAACGTTTTCAAGAGTCTCGCTGATGCCTAGGAGATAACCATGATTAATTTACTAGGGCTAAAAGAAACAAAATATGCTCCTTTACCTCAAAGAAAATATAAGATTATCTATGCTGATCCTCCTTGGGAATATTTATGGGGCGACGGTGGTAAGCTTGCTCCTGAAAGACACTATCAAACTATTCCTCTACGCGAACTTTGTGGTCTACGTGTACGTTCAATAACTGATTCTAATTGTGTTTTAGCTCTATGGGTAACTGCTCCCGTATTGCCTGATGCTTTTGTATTAATAAACGCTTGGGGATTTAAGTACAAAACAATTTTACATACTTGGATCAAAGTGACTAAAAATAATGTCCCCATTCTAGGAATGGGATCATATACTAGAAGCTGTACTGAATTATTATTACTAGGTATGAAGGGACACATTAAGAGAATAAGTACCGAAATAGTTATTCCACAGTGTTTACTTTTACCTAGAGAAAAACACTCTAAAAAACCAGATATTGTAAGATCCAATTTAGTACAATTATTTGGTAATTTACCTAAAATTGAATTATTTGCCCGTAATCAAAACGTAGGTTGGGATTCTTGGGGTAACGAAATATGATTAGAATTGCTTTTTTTGGGTACACAATCATGGATTGGTTGATCCTAACCAAGTGGGCAAAAGATAATAATTTACAACCACCCCTACGTAAATTAGATGAAGCAAATATTAATCAAACTTCACCGGTAGCTACTCTAAAAGCCCTTGAGGGATTTTTACATTTAAATGCTTGTAAATTTCTCACACTTTCTTTTCTTGTTGCTACACCATATAAAGTAACTGTAGATTATCCTAATATTGAGCAAAGTAGGATAACTGTAGATCACGACGGTACAACTTTGTACCTTCTACAAGCTTCCATGTATACGTGGTGTTTGTTAATCACTAGCTTACCTAATGATCTTATATTACAAGATATTCTCGGATTGCTTCGATCCAGAGGATTATGGAAATGGTGGGAAACTAATCAAGGAAACAACAGATGATAACAAGTAAAAAAACTATAACTGCCAAAATAGGGCGACATCTTTTCGGAATCAGCGTGGTCCCTACAGAGAAAAATAAGCTCCATCTCTATTTTGATTGGAAACCATATGCAGAATGGCAAACGCTTAAAGAAGAGATCAAATCAATGGAAGGAGCTAGATTTCAACGCAACGATGAAACAGGTCATGCCTATTGGGAAGTCCTTAATTCACCAAGGAATACGTGGGTATTAGACTATTTGGATAGTAGAACTCCTAATCCTTATCTTAGATATGATAAGATTCACCCAAATATTCAACCTAATCGTTCTACTTTGTATAAACATCAGATCGACATGTTAACACATGCCTTTCATACGAAGCAATGTATTATTGCTGCGGAAATGGGCACAGGTAAAACTTTGGTATTTATTGAATTATTAGAAAAAGTCAAACCTAAAACTCCATGGTATATTGCTCCACGTTTCGCATTGACACAATTGAAACTATTATTTAAGGATTGGGAAGCCCAAGTTTGGCCACAGTTTTTGTCTTACGAGGAAATGAGATCAATGGTTACTAAATGGCCCGATGGTCGTTTAGCACCAGATTTTATAATCTTTGACGAATCTGCTTATATTAAAAATCCACCTAGTCAACGTTCTCAGTGTGCTAAGTATCTTGCCGATGGGATGCGTAAAGATCATCCTGATCCTTATATTGTTTTAGCATCCGGCGCTCCTGCCCCTAAAAGCCCTAAGGATTGGTGGATGCAATGCGAAATAGCTTGTCCCGGTTTTCTAAAGGAAGGTAAGGTTATTACCTTTGAAAATCGTTTAGCTCTTATCCGCAAAGAGACATCATTTGCCGGTGGATCGTATCCTAAATTAGTGACTTGGTGGGACGACGAAAAGAAGTGTCGTCTTTGTGGTGAATACAAAGAACATCCCAATCATGGGATCAAAAAACAAAATATCTCAGAAGTAATGACTTCTGTTGAAAAAGGCTTAGCAGGATTAGTACCTACTACCAATCAGATTGTTTCCTTAACGGATGAGGTACATACCTTTGAATCATCGGTAAATGAAGTAGCTAGGCTAAATAAGCGCCTAAAAGGTTTAGTATTCATAGCTTTCAAAAAGGATTGTCTGGATCTACCAGACAAAATATATCGTATTGTAAAATGTGATCCTTCTGCTACCACTAAACGAGCGGCGAATTTAATCACAAGAACAGCTACGACTACTATTGAAGGTCTAACTAGATTAAGAGAATTAAGTGATGGTTTTCAATACAAAATAGAGAATAGCGACGAGGAGACCCAGTGTCCTATTTGTGGTGGCACAGGTCAAATGAATGAATATGAAGAAGGTACAGGTACACCTTCTAAAATCACCTGTACAAAGTGCGAGGGTAAAGGATCAATATTTAAGGAGATAAGAATAGCTCGTCGAGTATCTTGTCCTAAAGATGATGCTTTGAAAGAGTTACTAGATGAAAATGAAGAAATAGGACGTATTGTTATTTTTGCTGCATTCAATGCTTCTATAGATCGTATTGTAGAAGTATGTAAGGCCAAGAATTGGGAAACAATACGTGCCGATGGATCCACTAGAACGGAACCCTACGGGATGTTATGTAGTACTCCCTTGAAAGAACATCCTTTATCTATTTTCCAAGACAAGAATCTAAGAATTCCACGAATAGCATTCGTCGCGAACCCTAAAACAGCTAAAACTTCTTTAACATTAACCGCTGCTTCCATGATAGTATATTATTCCAATTCTTTTGATGGTGATGATCGTATCCAATCGGAAGATCGAATTCACAGAATTGGAATGGATAATAATCGTGGAGCAATTATCGTAGACTTAATTCATTTAGAAGCCGATAACTATGTTAGAGAAAATCTAATTCGTAAACGCCAACTACAAAGTATTACTTTAGGTGAATTTCAAAAAGCAATTCAAGAGACAATCTAGTCTGAATAGGTCAGATTAGTTACTGGAGGGTAAAATAATGATTTGTGTAATTGACACTGAAACCGGCGGACTACAGGCACGATACCATGAGGCCATTTCTATTTGCATTTTGCCGTTAAAGGATGATTTTTCTATAAACACAGAAATACCTCCTTTCAAAACAGATATTCGACCAACATTTCCTGATCGGTTACAAACGCAAGCTTTGAAAGTGAATGGTAGAACCGTCGAAGAATTAGCTCAGGCACCTGTTCGTGCTGATACTCTAAGAGCCTTTTTTGAGTGGCGTAAAGCTCACTTACAAGAAAACAAAATTGCTCCACTTGCTCAAAATTGGAGCTTTGATAAAGGTTTTGTTGAAGCTTGGTTAGATTGGGATAACAATCATCCCAATATAATTTCTAGTTTTTTTAATTACCAAGCACGGGATCTTCAAAGAGTAGCCTTGTGGTTTTGTGATCGGGCCAAATTAAAAGGACAAAGTATGCCCTTTGGCGGAGTGAGTTTGGCTAAGTTGGCACCAGCACTTCAGGTTGTAAATCCCGCCCCACATACTGCCTATGGAGACTGCGTAACAACAGCGTTGTGCTACCAGAAACTAGTGAACATGTGAGAAGGAGATTTGATCATGCGTTGTTATGAATGTGATTGCCCGCTTCAAGAAGGCGAAGGTATCAAATGCGAGGATTGTGAGCAACTCTTTTGTGAAGATTGTAAAGAGGAACATTACTGCGATTGTGGAGATGAAGATGAAGAGGAAGTAGCATGTATCTAATAATTCAAGAAGAAGGTTCCCCTAAGCAAGTTAAAGCTATTACTCCCGATATAATCTTAGGATTAGAAGAAGGACTAATAAGTGTGTATAGGTATTATCATACACACGTTGGCTTCGAGGAACTTATAGATTCAGCATTCGGAGATAATTCATCTTGGAAACCAGTTATCAGAGATGAAGATCCAATGGGAGGCGTAAGAAAATGTTAATTAAACCAACTGAGTTATATATTGATTGGAAAGCTAATTGTAGAGGTATAATTGAACGATCAGAAGCTTATACTTTAGCTCAATCTATTAAAGCCGAAGGTTTACATCAATATCCTTTAGTAAGTACAAAACTTCCTACAGATACTTTTGATGAACCATATATCTTAGTAGCAGGATACACTCGAACCTATGCTTGTTTCAAAATTCTAGGCTGGGAAGAGATGCCCGTAATTGTAAAAACCATGACCGTACAAGAACGAGCCATCGCTAATTTGCAAGAAAATCTTAATCGTACGAATCTAAATATCCTTCAGGAAGCGCAAGCTTTAGCTAATTTCTTACGTATAGGTATAACTCGCAAAGAAATAGCTAAAAGGATCAATAAATCTTCTGGTTGGATTCAACCGAGAATTAATCTATTACAGTTAGATCCGGAAATTCAAGATATGGCCCGTGCTAATCTTTTGACGGAACAACAAATTCGTCAACTTTATGCTATGAAAGAACGTAGTGATCGTTTGGCTATGGCTAAAATAATCAAAGATAAACGGATGAAAGGGTATACTGGAGCAATAGAAATCAAAACCCCCGACACTAAAGAATCACGTAGGCGTAAGGCTAAGGTTGGTCGTGTACGATCTAAAGAAGAGATTGAAAACCTTCTCCTGCATTTATTTGATGTTGGCAGTCCTGCAGGTTTACATACTCTTTGTCTAGGTTGGGCCGCTGGTAATTTGTCCGATATCGAGATAATGACGGAAATACAAACCTTTCTTTCTGAGCAAGGAATCTTTTACGTTGTTTCAGATACGGGTATCCCCAACATGAATAAGCCTATTTACGAGATTCAATAATGGAAAATATCTATTTTGATACTGAAACATGTGGCCTACATGGACCAATAGTTACCTTACAATACGCAGTAGGTAATGATTCCGTGAAGATATATGAGGTATGGAGGAAGCCAGTAGATGAAACCTTAGAATTGATCGATTATCTTACTGATAATTGTGTTATTGGTTTTAATCTAGTATTTGACTGGTTTCATATTTGTCAACTATATACCACATTACAAGTATACAGAAAAAGGTATCCTCAAGCTTGTAGGTATATTAGTCCTGAACTTTATGCTTCTTGTGAGCCTATAGCTAGAGATGAAGGGTGCTTAAAGCCTAGATCATGTTTTGATATTATGTTATATGCCCGTCAAACAAAGTATCAAAGTTTGATGAATCGGAAAAACATATACGTCAAAAATATCCCTGTCGAAATAGCAGAACGTGTGAGACAAGAACTAAATAAACGTGTACCGTTTAAACCTATTTATTTTGAAAAAAGTGTAAGACGAGAATCTGTTTGGTTAATGACTAAAGGTAAAGATTCTCGTTTTGCAAATATCTATGTGAAGTTTGCTCCTTCATCACGGTTAAAAGCTCTTGCAAAAGATGCTTTAGAATTACCGGATGATCCTGTTCTCCTCTCTGAGATTGCCATGCCTCCAGAACGTTATCCTTTGGAATTAGGCTATGCTCCTTTTGCCTTAGCGTTACAGAAGCTTCCTAAGTGGAAAGGTAAGAACGCTAAATCTTTCAAAGGAAAATGGAAGGGGGCATGGCCATCCAAAATTGATGACCATATTGACTACTGGGCTGATTTCAAACCTGCTAGAACCTATGCCAGCGATGACGTAGTGTATACTCGCGCATTGTATAAGCATTTCGGTTCTCCACCTGTAGATGACGATGATTCAGTATTGTCATGCATGGTAGGAGCAGTTCGGTGGAAAGGGTATAAAGTAGACTTAGATCAAATTACAAAATTACGAGAACAAGCTTTAGAAATCAAAGGAACAGTACCTACAGCAGCTAGTACGGCTATGCGTTGGATAGCAGCAGCAATTGAAGATCAAGAATTAGCGATGGTTATGCCTGAGGAAAAAGCCGGTGCGACTATTGAAAGCACAGACAAAGAAGCACTTCAAGAAATGATGTCTTGGGATGAGGAAGCCTATGCTCAATTACTTGAAGTCAATAAAAGCAAAATTACTATCGAAGAAAGAATACAGAAACTCAAAGAAATAACATGGACCGATCAAGCAGCGTATCGTGCCCATTTAGTCCATGAAGCAAGACTAGCAGAAAAGGAAATACAAACCTACGATAAATTATTAATAGCTGGACGTTTTCACGTTGCTCTTCAGGTTATTGGTACTCTATCTTCACGTATGGCCGGGGAAGGCGGCTTAAATGCTCAAGGAATTAAAAAGGCTAAATATGTTCGTAGAGCTTTTCCTTTAGCTTATCCAGATATGCAATTGATAGGTGGCGACTTTTCTGGTTTTGAAGTCACAATTGCCGATGCAGTATACAATGATCCTCATCTTCGTAAGGAACTACAAGCAGATATTGAGTGCGTATATTGCGATGGACAAGGCTGTAAAGAGTGCGGAAATACTGGAAGAGAACGAAAAAAGATTCACGCTATTTTTGGGACACACATTTATCCCGGATATTCATATAAAGATATTAGGCTTACGGCAGGTAGAGTACCTGATCTTTATACAATATCTAAAAGTGGACTATTCACATGGTTGTTTGCTGGAACAGAGTATTCTTTTATGAAACGTCTAGGTATACCTAGGGAACAAGGACGAAATGGCATCAAGTCTTTTGAAAGGGCTTTTCCAAAAGTAGGAGAATTACGTACTAAGACAATGGAAGAATATTCACCTATTTATCAACCATCAGGGAAAGGATCAAAGATTTTTTGGCGGGAATCTAAAAGATATGTTTCTACGTTGTTGGGATTTAATAGATATTTTGATCTAGAATTAGCAGCAGTCGAAGAAATATACAAATTAGCTAGTAATCCACCAGTAGAATGGGCTTTAATGGAGGGAACAGTAGTTAGAACAGAAGATGCTCAAAGTATTCTAGGAGCGACACGTTCAGCATTACTTGGTGCCGCTTTTTCCATTCAAGGTAAAATTGCTCGCGTGGCTATTAATTTACCTATTCAAGGTACGGGTGCGCAAATTACCAAAGGAGTACAAAGAGATATTTGGCGACATCAACCTATTGGTTATTCTCCGTGGATCGTAATACCTGTGAATATCCATGATGAGATTATGGTTCCTACACAGAAAGATCACGTTACCTCAGTATCTCAGACTGTAGATGAATCAGTGGAAAGATACCGTACAATAGTGCCGTTATTAGAAATAGAATGGCATACAAATATGCAGTCTTGGGCCGACAAATAAGGAGCAAATACATGACTCAGGCACAACTTTTTGGTAAGATACAGAAAACAATAATATCCAAAGCTTTGGATTCTATTACATCAGATGATTTAGCAAATCTATATGAGGTTATGAAACCTATTCTCAAAGATTTGCGTTTGCGTCAATTAAAACCAAACGAAGTAACTATAACTCTATTAAAAATATTTCCTTCTTTTTACGAATATTATCGTTTAATTACGTTACGCCCACCTTCATTCTTCGAGAAGATCGGAAGAGCACACGTCTGAACTCCAGTCACCGAATACGATC
>CALBTS010000718.1 GCA_937968035.1 uncultured Methanomethylovorans sp. | reverse complement strand
TCCGGGCGGCCTTAAGCCCAACTTCCCCCAGATCTCCGGGGATATCGCAATGATGTCTGTCAACAGGTACAAAGAGGTCTCTGACACTCTGGTTTCCTATTGTCCGTTCTGCATGCACCACACCGAAGGCGTCTGCAAGGATCGCAACGAAGAACTGAACATGAAGGATATTTCGGTGCTGCTGGCTGAGAGCGTGCTGGGTGAATGAGGAGCTTTTACAGAGACCGAAAAAGAAATATCTACTATTGATTACAATACGTTTTAGGGTTTATATGGAAGTAGGGAATATAGAAAAATTGGCACTTCATGAAATATGGATTAATGAAGCATTAAATTTCACTCCATGGCTTGAAAAAAACATAGAATTGCTTGGTGAGGCAGTAGGGTTGCAGCTTTCTTTTATTGAGAGGGAAAAAAAGACAGGCAGCTTTTCACTTGACCTTTTTGCGGAAGATGAAAATCATAATAAGGTTATAATTGAAAACCAATTGGAAAAAACTGACCATGATCATTTGGGAAAGGTCATCACATACATGGCTGGTCTTGATGCAAAAATCGCCATATGGATATGTGGCAATGCTCGCCAAGAACACATCAATGCAGTTAACTGGCTAAACGAAAAAACACTTGATGATATGTCTTTCTATCTTGTAAAAGTAGAAGGTATTAAAATAGGGGATTCCCTACCTGCTCCATTGCTTTCAGTAATATGCGCTCCCAGCCAATACGTAAAGGAAATGGGGAAAACAAAAGAGGAATTCACAGAAAGGCATAAATTCCTATTAGAATTTTGGCGGCTGCTGTTAGATAAAATAAAGGGGAAAACAAGTTTACATGCAAATGCATCTCCTACCATAAACAATTGGCTGTCAACAAGTGCAGGTAAATCTGGATTGTCTTATAAGTATAATATCATAAAAAACGGAGCATCCGTACAATTCTATATTGATAGAGTTAAAGATTCAGAAGCAGTCAATAAGCAAATCTTCAAGTTCTTTGAGTCAAGAAAAAAAGAAATAGAAGATACATTTGGTGATGATTTAAGCTGGTACTCCGTTGAAGGAATCAGAAACTGCAGTATTTACTGGAACAAATACGATTCTGGACTTGGTGATAAAGAAAAATGGGACGATCTTCAAGATGCACTGATCAATGATATGATTAGACTTGAGAAAGCATTCAAAAAGCATGTCGAAGCATTGAATATATAATTATCTTATTAGTTCTCTCCTCTCTAATCATTCCTCTTCCCTGCCCTTCTAACCTCTTTCATCCTCTCCTTCTCAATAAACCCCTCCACAGCATCGCACATTGCAATGACCCTCTCCATATCATGTGGCTCAAGCTCTAGGTTGTAATAATCATCAAGCTATCAGATGTAGAAGATCTTATCAAGGGACATGATATCTGTTTTCAGTGCAGCAGTTACATCAACGAGCTTTTCCACGCTGTGGATCTGCCCTT
>CALBTS010000717.1 GCA_937968035.1 uncultured Methanomethylovorans sp. | reverse complement strand
CCTTTTATCTTGATCCTGTCATCCGTGCGGCCTAAGATCCTGTCTATCCGGGGAAACGGACATCCACATGCACAGTGGCCCGGAATGATACGGGTCAGGTCCCTTGTACGGTAACGTATGAGTGGTGCTCCTTCCTTTGAGAGGGTGGTCACAACAAGTTCACCCAGTTCTCCGTCAGGCAGAATTTCACCTGTTACAGGATCGATGATCTCGAAATATAATAGGTCTGACCAGTAATGCAGACCATCATGCAGATAACAGTCCTGTGCGATGCCTGGACCATATATTTCGGTCAGGCCATAGATGTCAAAGCTTTCCAGACCTAACTCTTCCTCGATACGGGTGCGCATCTTCCGGCTCCATCTTTCGGAGCCGATGACGCCTTTCTTAAGGTGAATCCTATCTCTTATACCTCTCCTGTTGATCTCTTCCGCAAGCAGCAGGGCATAGGAAGAAGTGCTTGTGATAGCAGTGCAGCGCAGATCCATGAGCATCTGCAGTTGTTTTTCCGTATTCCCCGGACCCATGGGTACTGCCATGGCACCCAGCTTTTCGGCACCCAGTTGAAAACCAATGCCTGCGGTCCACAGACCGTATCCTGGTGTGATCTGTATCCTGTCATGATCTGTCAGGCCCGCAAGCTCATAACATCTTTTCATCATATCCGCCCACATATCCACATCGTTCTGCGTGTAGGGAATGATGACCGGCTTACCGGTGGTGCCGGAAGAGGAGTGGATGCGCACTATTTTTTCTTCAGGTGCTGCCTGCAGACCAAGGGGATAGGCATCCCTTAGTTCTTCCTTGTAGGTGAAAGGAAGAGTACTGATATCTTCAAGACTTTTAATGGACCTTATATCCACATTCTCTTTTGAGAACTTCTGTTCGTAAAAAGGACTATTGGCAGAAACATATTCCAGCAGGGACCGGAATTTCTGAAGCTGTTCCTCCGGAGAAGGTGCTGTATATTCTTTCCACATATTATATTGCATTGAGTTCTCACGCATTTTGATCCCGGCCTTAAAGGTTTCCACTAAATCTAATGTCCGATGTTACACTATAATGTACGATTGTGTACTAAACAATTCCATATAAATGTTGTGTTTCATATTCTCTTAGGCTGACCACATAGTGTTTTAAATATTGACCTATTATTCTAAATACGAATATTTAATTAGTTAAATAATGATTTTTTTCTGAAACCACGTGTTGAAGACATTGGTTCTTAAAATGGCGGTTTAGAAATGTCCGAAGAGATCATCGTACAGGTTGCACAGGCATATCCCAGGGATGCAGGCAGAGGCATAGCCCGCCTGGAAAAAGATCTGATGCAACGATTGGGAACTACAAGCGGCGATATCATAGAGATCAGAGGCAAGGACAAATGCTACGCTATCGTGTGGCCGGGTTATGCTGACGATACAGGTAAGGGAATAATCCGTATAGACGGTAATCTGCGGTACAATGCCAGGATAGGTCTGGACGATCAGGTAACCGTCAGGAAGATATTAGCTCATGAAGCTGAAAGCGTCACACTTGCACCTACCCAGCCGGTCCAGCTTGTAGGTGGATCTCGTTTTATCCTGAGGATCATTGAGGGCAGACCGCTCTCTAAAGGAGAAAGGGTAAGAGTAGAGACCGTGAACAATCCTCTTACATTTGCTGTGCTGGCCACCAAACCTTCCGGACCTGTGATCGTTACCCGTAACACCCAGATAGTGCTTCGGGAAAAACCTCTGGAAGAAGCTACGACCAGAGACCATATCACCTACGAGGATATAGGCGGCCTCAAACGCGAGCTGGGTATGGTAAGGGAGATGATAGAACTTCCCCTGAAACACCCGGAGATATTCCAGAAACTTGGCATAGATCCCCCGAAAGGTGTGCTGCTGTATGGCCAGCCAGGCACAGGCAAGACCATGATAGCCAGGGCAGTAGCCAGCGAAACTGATGCGAATTTCATATCCATCAGCGGTCCTGAGATCGTGTCAAAATATTACGGGGAAAGTGAGCACAAGCTCCGCCAGATGTTCGAGGATGCGGAGAAGGATGCACCTTCCATTATATTCATCGATGAGATAGATTCCATTGCCCCTAAGCGGGATGAAGTGATGGGAGAGGTAGAACGCAGGGTTGTGGCCCAGTTGCTTTCACTCATGGACGGCCTGAGGTCAAGGGGAAGGGTCATCGTTATAGCTGCGACCAACCGTCCCAACTCCATAGACCCTGCACTGCGCAGAGGTGGCAGATTTGACAGGGAGATAGAGGTAGGCATCCCTGACCGCAATGGCAGGCTGCAGATCCTGTATGTGCATACAAGGGGAATGCCCATTGAAAATGACATTGACCTGGAACAGATCGCAGCGGTGACTCATGGTTATGTGGGAGCGGACCTATCGTCCCTGTGTAAGGAAGCAGCCATGCACGCTCTGCGAAGGATGCTGCCTGAGATGCGCATAGAGGATGATATACCTCAGGAGGTCATGGATAGTCTTGTGGTCACCAAATCTGATTTTGATTCAGCTTTCAAGAACATAGAGCCTTCGGCCATGAGGGAGGTGTTCGTGGAGGTTGCCCATGTGAGATGGGACGATATCGGTGGTCTGGAAACGGCAAAACAGGAACTCATCGAAGCTGTTGAATGGCCTCTGAAATACCCGGAGATGTTCGAGGCTGTCAATACCACGCCTCCCAGAGGCATACTGCTTTTCGGGCCGCCTGGAACTGGTAAGACCATGCTGGCCAAAGCGGTTGCAAGTGAGAGCGAAGCTAATTTCATCAGCATTAAAGGCCCCGAGCTTTTGAGCAAATATGTGGGAGAATCCGAGAAAGCGGTGCGTGAAACCTTCAGGAAAGCAAAGCAGGCTGCACCCACGGTGATATTCTTTGATGAGATAGATGCCATGGCACCAGAAAGGGGAGCCAGTACCGATGCACATGTGA
>CALBTS010000716.1 GCA_937968035.1 uncultured Methanomethylovorans sp. | reverse complement strand
AATTAAATCCAACCTTTTCTGTCAACTTCAAGTTTAAAGTTTTTTCTTGCAGATTTAGGTTTTAATTCAAAGAGGATCCGAATGTCAATTTTTTCTTTGGCGTGGGAGCTTTCATATTGCTCAATAAAGCTCTCTGGAGTGAATTGATCATCCATTGTTATTTTTATTGGAAAGGGCTGAATCGTTTCATTGTTAATCGAAATATTTATACCATGATCCATTATAAATTTTGTATAAATAATTCCAACTTTAGTAGCTAATTCATTAAGAAATGGAACATTTGAGAAGATTTTCGAAATACCCTCATTAAAAGTTTTTATTTCAATTTTTGTATAGGGTTTTCCGTCTGTAAGACTAGATTTATCAGTGTCATAAGGAATGTCCCAAGATGGTAGGCTCGCCCATGTGTTTACATTAAAAGAGACCAGACTATAGTCTTTCCCATCATCTGTTTCAAGGGTAATATCTTTTCCTATTTTAAAAAGTGATCGTTTTAATCCTATTCCGTATAAACCTAAAGTTGGGTTGTCACTTGTAAATTGTTCAACCCCAAAAAGAAATACCTTCTTTGTTAAAATTTCTTTAGAAATCCCTCCACAATTATCAAAAATCTCAAACCGTTGTTCATCTAATATGATTTTAATCTCACGTGACTCCTTATATCCTTGACGTGTATAACTATCAACTGAATTGTCGATTAAATCAAGAATACAAGCTAAAACTTCAATATCTCGTGTTATAATATTTATAAAGAAGTTTTTAGTTGGGTAAGAGGTTATTGATTCTTTATTCATAATCAATGATTTATGGTTATATTTTGCACAAATGATTAAAGAACATCAAATGTAAACAAATCTAGTAAATTACCAGGTATAGGCATAACAGATAATATTACCTTCACAACCTAAAAGTATCGAGTTGCTTTGCCCAGCGTGTGCAAAGATGGATCAACGCCAAAGGCTTCGTAAAAGCTGTCCGGGCTGCCGGTTGCTTCGTTGAAACTGAAACCATACTTGCGTTTGGCGAATTGGGCAAGGGAGATGTCGATGCTTTTGCGATCCTTCGCACCAGCACGGAGCATTTCAACCTGTTTCACAAAGGCCTTCATATCCGTGAGAATGTTGGCCTTGATCTGATCGGCAGAAATAAAACCTTCGGCGACAGTGACTTCGGGCATACCCTTGTACTGAGCCAATGTTTTCTTTACCGCAGCTTCCCTGTTGTCGAATGTTATAGTGTCTTTTGACATGGCAATTTACTTGTTGCTTGTTATACAATGAGTTAACTGATATCAGACGGCTTTTATACTTTCCACATCCCTGTCCTATCGCGTCCCACGTACCACTTTTCACTCCCTTTTCGCTTTCCCCTTTTCCGGCCAATCCGATAACCCGTTTAACCTCTTATTTTATTGGTTTAATAGTACTATGGGATGTTAAAGGATTGATCTACTTAGGGCTTGATTGATATACAGTGCGATTGCCAATAGGGAGATCAACGTTGATAAAGGGCTTTAGATCATAGAGTTTCTTCAAATCCTCGAATAATTGGTTCGAGAACCGCTCAGCAGGGGGAGCCCCACTGGACTAGGCGGCAGAAATGTCGCCTTTTTCTTTTGGTGGCAAGGGATTCCGTGATAGCAACTTTACTCGTTTATAATGCGATCTTTTTGAAAAAGAGCCGACCATACAACGAAATTATCTATAAATGAGGATATTTCGATATTGCATCTTTATTAAGGGCTGGCTCCTCAATTCGACTGATGAAAAATCGATTTTACCGTTGCCAAGAAATGAGTGCCATTCCTGGACCAGGTATGCTTCAGTCATTAAATGGCAAAAATCCCTTCTCTCCAAGTGAATTAATAATCCCTCGAAGAAGAAAGTTATTGTTAAAACTGATCACATATTTCCTTGCACCTTCTTTTTCAGGTGCAAGCATCTTCTTCCCGATCAGTTTTTTAATCTGGCGGGAAATGATCGCATTATCCTGGCCGACAAACAGATCTTTTATGTCCGCGGCTTGTATAAGGGGTTTATCAATAGCGCGCCTCAGGATCCTGGCTTCCATATCTGTGATGTATTTCCTCTCAGTAGAATGTGTAATAGCTGGTAAAAGGATTTCCAGTTTCAAGAAATCATAATCCAGAAGTTTATCGATCTTTTCGATCTCATCCTTCAACCCCTTTAATACATATTCGCACCAGGAAAAGATTCCACTATCTGTTCCAGTATCCGCCTCAGATAATTTTTGGTTGTAAGTGTTCCTGTTGCTGCAAAACACGGCAGTAGGGTTCAGAATTCTGCCTTTGCTGACATTAAATCCCAACCTGATCATCATGGCATAGGTTAAAAGCCGAACCGTTCTTCCGTTTCCATTGCCGAAAGGATGTATCCAGGCAAAGCGATGATGTGCAATAGCCACCTTGAGTAAATCATACTTGGGACTGTCATCATGGTTTATGAATTTGATCAGTTCATTCATGTAATCTTCCACCAATATCCAGTCTGGCGGTATATGATCAGACTTCGCAATTTTTACATTGTGTCTGCGATACTCTCCTGGTGTTACATCACCTTCTTCGCCAGGGGAGAGACCATCAACGATCATTTTATGCAATTCGCTTATAAATGCTCTATTGATTGGATAATCCTTTACCGTATCCTCAATAAATGACATTGCCTTTTCAATATTTCGGATTTCCATGATTCCAGAGGGAACGGTACTGGTTTCGATCAGTTTTGTTTCAATGAACTCTGCAAGGGTGGTGTTGTTGCCTTCAATTCTGGCAGAACCAATGCTTTCAAGGGTATGGAAGATGTGCTTTAGTTGAAAGAATACATTTGGATGGGTTGAACCACCAAGACGCTTCCTGCGAAGATGATCAAGGTCAATAATCAAATCTGTCAATGGTGAACCAAATGAAGGCTCGACCAATGATAGATCGTAGTGTATGAATTTGGGTTCAGTCATTTGAATACGAATTTGCGAACATTTGACGAATCTACCACATTTATTTGACAAATCTGATTTTAGTAAACTATTTATCAAACATGTATCAAGTTTGTGATTTTGCTATCATTTGACTTATCTGATCAAAACAATTGACAAACAGGGTATGATTCATTTGATGAGCTTAATCTCCAGCCTGGCTGACTTTTTCGTAAAATAGCGTGATTTTACCGTGTTTAAAAAATCATAATTATTATATTATGAGTACTTTAGAGTTGCAGAAAGGAAGTTAAGTGGTTGATTATTTCGGACAAACAAGGCCACCTATTTCGGAGTAAAGTAGGCCACCCATTTCGGTCGAAAGTGGGCCAC
>CALBTS010000715.1 GCA_937968035.1 uncultured Methanomethylovorans sp. | reverse complement strand
AAAGAACAGAACTACAGGTAAGAAAATAATGGACTTATTCACCAAACCCTAATTATCCCTGAGTTCATTTTCACCTATTAACGGATGACCATTAAAAAGAGAATAATCTTAATCTCAGACGCATTCTATCCGGAGAATTCCCCCCGGAGTTTCAGAGCCACTGAACTTGCAAAAGCATTACATGAACTGGGCCATGATATTACTATCCTGACCAAATTCAGAAATTATGATTATTCCCAATTTTTAGCTGAACATCAGTTTAAGTTAACGATGCTTCACAAACCAATTCTGCCCAATGTGCCAGAAATTAACTTGCGGCCAATTTCTTTCATTTTAAGAGGGTTTAAAAGGATGCTGACACTTCTCTTAGAGTATCCTGATATCGAGGGGATGTATTGGGTCAGGAAAAGCTTAAGAAATTCCGCTCGATTTGACCTGATGATCTCTTTTGCAATACCATATTATGTTCACTGGGGAGTGGCTTGGGCCAGACAAAAGGATCTGATTGCCAAAACTTGGATAGCAGATTGTGGGGATCCCTATATGTTTGCCAGACTTGACAGATTTAGAAAGCCATTCTACTTTAAATATCTGGAAATGATGTTCTGCCGGAGGTGCGATTATATTTCTGTTCCTTTCGTTGAGATGCAAAAGCAATTCTATCCACAATTCATTTCTAAGATCAAAGTTATACCTCAGGGCTTCAATTTTAAAGAAGTTAATATATGCAAAGAGCGGCCAT
The DNA here is from genome assembly GCA_937968035.1 of uncultured Methanomethylovorans sp. Classification (GTDB taxonomy): domain Archaea; phylum Halobacteriota; class Methanosarcinia; order Methanosarcinales; family Methanosarcinaceae; genus Methanomethylovorans. Next base: position 1,354 of record CALBTS010000715.1, on the reverse strand, counting down.
CTTCAAACACCATCCTGTTTCTTTTTGCAGGTTCTGTAATCCCCGCGAAACGTGATTTAACAAAATTGCTAAATTTTTTGGCCACAGTTGAAGATGATTTCGTTTTTCGGATCTACACCGAACAAAAGGAGTTCTTTCTGAAACATAAAGAATCTTTGGGGAAAAAACTTGAAATCCTTGACTATATAGATAGATTGTCGTTGATCTATGAAATGAGTAAATGCGATTTTCTGGTTAATGTAGATTCCTCACTTGATGATCAGGGAAATGTCGAGGCCGTACCAAGCAAACTGATAGATTATGCACTTGCAGGAAGGCCTATTTTAAATATAAACTCTTCCAGACTTGATGAGGACAAGGTTATGGCATTTCTTAAAAAGGACTACACCAGGCAAAGAATTATAGATTTAAGTAAACATAATATCACAAGAGTATCCACTCAGTTTCTTGAACTTGCTGAGTAGTTTCCATCACTATTGTTAATAATTTAATGCTCCAAGAACTTAACCGGCTGAAGATTATTTAGGTAATGCTTAATAGTGCTGCATACCAATTCGATGAATATAATTTTACAAGTAGCAAAAACTACTTGTTGCTTTTTATAGTATGGCCTTTCCTCGCTTTTCTTACTGCTCTAGCCAATTACTGCAATAAAGAGGCGCGGATTATAATCTATTTATTTATAATTTATTATGGTTTATGCTATTATGTGGGTCAAACCTTTATGGATTCCTATGCATACGTGCTAAAGCTACAAGAGAATGCATCTTTACCCTTTTCTGAAATATTCAATATTTTCGGGAGTCTTTACACTGACACATCTGTTGACATTGTTGAGCCCTTAATTTCTTTCATTGTTTCAAGATTTACAAGCGATTATAGTTTTCTTTTTGCCGCCTATGCTGCTCTGTTTGGGTTCTTCTATTTGAAGTCTATAAACCTTCTATACTTCCGTTACAGGATAAACCGAAACTGGAATGCCTTGGTTTTTTTGATCTTTTTTGCTTTGATTATACCTGTAACAACAATAAATGGTGTAAGAATGTGGACAGCCGCATGGGCATTCTTTTACGGAGCATATCATGTTATACTATATCGAAAGGGTCAATATTTAATACTCACCATAGCTTCGTGCTTGATTCACTGGAGCTTTGTTTCAGCTAACGTTATCCTGTTACTTTATTTTTTTATTGGTAACAGAAATTTTATATATATGCCTGTCACAATAGCTTCATTTATTTTTCCAGGTGCATTTCTGCCATTTTTTACAAGATTTACGATAGGTGGATCAATGCAGAGCAGGATAGCGGGATATACAAATCTTGATTACATGACCGGTGTACAGGAATCCATG
>CALBTS010000714.1 GCA_937968035.1 uncultured Methanomethylovorans sp. | reverse complement strand
TTGCAAGAGGGGAGCTTACTGTAAATGATGTCATACAGGCGCTGGAAGCAGAGGACTAAACCTTTTAGTTCTATTTCATAGAAAATGACCTTTTGCAGAATTGCTCTATTTTTTACGTTTTCAATGCACCCTTTATCTTTTTATCTATAATCGCTTATGGGACCGACATCAGTGTACCTCTTTTTGTTGGCATTGTTATGCAAAAAATAGAAACCATCTTATACTTAGAAGTCGGTTAGTTATCACCTTATGTCAACATAAGTAGCATGTAAGAGGAAGAGTAATGACTTTAGAAAATCCATTTGAAAATTCAAGAAAACAGTTAGCAAAATGTGCTGCTATTCTCGGGCTGGATGAAAGCGTACATGAAATGCTAAGGCACCCAATGCGCGAACTGCGTGTCACGCTCCCTGTTCGCATGGATGATGGCTCGATCAAGGTCTTCGAAGGCTTCAGGATACAGTACAACGATGCCAGAGGACCTACAAAGGGCGGTATAAGGTTCCATCCGGAAGAGAACATCGACACTGTGAGGGCACTTGCCGCATGGATGACATGGAAATGTGCAGTAGTAGACATACCACTGGGTGGAGGTAAGGGAGGAGTTATCTGTAACCCTAAGGAAATGTCCGATGGCGAACTTGAGCGCCTCAGCCGCAAGTACATTTCAAGCATTGCCCAGATCATTGGTCCGAGAAAGGACGTTCCAGCGCCTGACGTATACACCAATCCCAAGATCATGGCATGGATGGTTGACGAATTCTCAAAGATCTCGTCGTTCAATCAGCCAGGTGTCGTCACAGGTAAGCCCCTTACAATGGGTGGTTCACTTGGAAGGGGTGACGCGACAGCAAGAGGAGGTCTCTATACGATCCGTGAGGCTGCAAAAGTTCTCGGTATAGAGCTTAAGGACGCAAAGATAGCCATTCAGGGATACGGGAACGCCGGATACTACGCAGCAAAACTCGCAAAGGAACTGTTCGGCTGCAAGATAGTGGCTGTCAGTGACAGCAGAGGCGGCGTCATGAACATGGATGGTATTGACCCAGAGGTGGTAAACCAGCACAAGGCAAAGACCGGTTCAGTTACAGGCCTGCCAAACACAACACCTATCAGCAATGAGGCTATCCTTGAGCTAGATGTAGATGTTCTCATTCCTGCAGCCCTTGAGAACGTGATCACAGAGAAGAACGCACACAAGGTCAATGCTAAGATCGTTGCAGAACTCGCAAACGGTCCGACAACACCTGCAGCAGATGAGATCCTCTTCCAGAGGGGTATTCATGTTATTCCAGACTTCCTCTGTAATGCAGGCGGAGTAACAGTCTCATACTTTGAGATGGTCCAGAACTTCTACATGTATTATTGGAGTGAGATCAGGGTACACACTCGTCTGGACAGGAAGATGACCGAGGCATACAAGGCAGTGTACGTGGCATCACAGAAGTATAACATCGATATGAGGACAGCTGCTTACGTTGTTGCCATCGAGCGCGTCGTAACTTCAATGAAAGACCGTGGATGGATCTGATCCGCCTTGGATCCAATCCTGCAACGTAACTGAGCAACATTTATATGGTCTGAATATAAGACCATATAGATCCTCCCTTTTCAGGTCGGATAGTTGATATAGTTATATTGTTGTTGATGGGATTATCATGAAGATTGCACTAATTGGCGGTACAGGCAGCATAGGTAAAGGTTTTGCTCTCAGGTGGGGACAGAAACATCAGGTGATCGTGGGTTCAAGGAACCAGGAAAAAGCTCAGGCCAGGGCGACCGAGTATAACTGTGTATTAAAGGAACATGGTTTGAAGGCGGACATAACAGGCGAGGTCAATGCGAAAGCAGCCTCGGAAGCTGATGTGGTGCTTCTTGCCATCAGGTATGGTCAGATAGCTTCCACTATCGAACAGATCAAACCCGGACTTTCCGGTAAGGTCATCATATCTGTAGTCGTGCCGATGGAAAAGAATTCCTGTATCATAGTCCCGGGTGGAGTTCCTTTGGAGATATCGGCTAATTCCCGGGAAGACTACAAAGCGGACTACTTCTGTTATGTCACTCCACCTTCAGGTAGCGCTGCGCAGGAAATAGCTGCTTTGTTACCTGAGGGCGCTGAGCTCGTCTCCGCTTTCCATACCGTTCCCGCTGCTAAGCTCTCAAATCTTGATGTAGAGCTCGATTACGACATCGGGGTCTGCGGAAACAGTATGCATTCTAAGAGCGTCGTCTTTGATCTTGTCAGGGACATCCCCGGAATGCGGCCTATGGACATCGGGCCACTTGAAACCTCCTCGATGGTGGAATCAATTACACCTCTCCTTGTCAATGTGGCCATACGCAACAACATGAAAGATGTCAGTATCAAATTCGTAGATTAATATCCCTCCGTGGATTTCTTTTTTTATTGCCATTGTCCCTTCAGCTTGTCCAGTTTCCATGTTCTTCCAGTAGTTGGTTTTTCAAGGTAGCAGATGGCATCCTGCTCATACAGGTTAGCGATAACCACGGCGTGCCTTCCTCCCGATGCCTCACGGACATTGATGACCTTGATCACATTGCTGAACCTTTCATGATCCGGCAGGATATCTTTAAGCACATTACCTGAGTTGCTGAAGAACGCATTGTTGAACCCTGAACTCTTCATGTCCGGATATACGGGCATATAGATGATCTCCTCTTCCACGATATCCTGGAAGAAATGAGTTCCATAAGATACTTCCGGAGTGTGGCCAGCCTTCTCAAGCGCGATCTCCACTAGCAGGGAGGTGTGATCTATCTCACTATATGTTGCATTGACACCCAGTTCTATATTGCTGCTCCCCCACCTTCCGGGTCCCATCAATATGAAATTAGTACCCATGGAGCTCATCTTTTCGTTGATACTTCCTACAATGCGGCCTATGGACCTTTTTGTATCCATGTCTGCAATTTCATATGCCTGGGGGTCAATGTACACGATATACTCGACATTTTCCACTTTTCCCTCATTGATGAGCATGCTGGACCTGAAAAGAATGTTGTCCTCTTTTATATCGTCCGGTATGGCTATATTCTCACTGCTTCCCGGCGTTGTCATGGGCCTGCATTGCACTATGTTTATCCTTATATTTCCCTTTTGATCGACCGCTGCTGTAAACTCGATATCTACCGGGTGTTCGTAGACCTCTTCTACTATCCGGAGTATTTCTCCCATAGTATCAACGAACTTTGTGTTCTTTATGAGGTTATTGAATGTCAGCACCATTTCCTGTGAGCAGTCTATAGCATTGGTATATGGGTCAGTAAGATATCCTTCGTTCATGACCGAGACGAACAGTCTTAGTCCAGGGTAATCACAGTCTTTGGCAAGGTTCTGGAAAGGTATGGTTATGAGCTTCCTCGCATCCAGATCCAGGGCATCCACATCCCATTGTGAGTATTTCATCACTTTCATGCCAGTTTCCGGGCGGAGTGTAGGATGACTCACTGCGATCATTCTGGGGTAGTCCCTTCCTACGCGATCCACAGCTCTGGTGCCGAGTCCAAAAACAAGTCTTATAAGTCCTTTTCTAGGGTCAATACGTTTTGTCCATTGGAAGAGGTTCTTTGAGAAAGCAACTCCTGCAAGGGCAGGAAAGAAATACTGCTTATAAGGCATGCCAGAAACACGCTGCACCAGTATTGCCATCTGCTCATCCTGGTAGTGCAGCCCTCTTGTCCTTCTGTAAGCAAGGGCATCCGGGTTAAGGGCACTGGCATAGACAATTTTGACGGCATGCATGAACTCTTCAAGGCGCTCATCCGGACTTCCCTGGTTAGGGCAGAACTCGCTCCTGTACTTACCTGCAAAAGCATTTCCGTAGTTATCTTCCTGCAGGCTGCTTGACCTTACTATGATGGGCGCCTGCCCGAAATAATCCATCAGTTCCCTGAACTGTTCTACTATCTCTTCCGGGAACTTGCCTTCCAGGAACTTTTTTTCGACCTCTTCGAACTCTTCCTTTGTCATACTGGAACTGTCGGAGAGCTTTATCTTGAGGCGGAACAGGTCGTTATTTATCATGAAGGTGAAAAAGACATCAGAACCAACGTAGAAAGAATCATGAGGCTCAATTATCCCTGAGAACTCTTCTTTTTTCTCGCTGGCCAGGATTATGTTGCGTGAGAGCAGCATTCCCACAGCTTTTCCACCAATACGGCCGGAACCTATCATTCTGTCTCGTATACTTAGCAGGTCTTCCAGTCCCAGGTAGGTATCAGCAAGACGGTTGAAGCGGGGATGGTCACCGATGATCATCCTTGATAGTTCCTGTTTAAGTGCGGTTATCTCGGGCTTTGGTATAGTGTCCAAAATTTCCATATCATGGTGGAACTTCAGTTTTGTGTATACTGTGTCCCAGGGGGCTGTACCACTTTTCCGCATACGTATGATCTTTCTACGGTCGCTGGAGGATATTGTGGCAGCTTTTGAACTATCTAAAATAGGCTCCCATGCCTCTCCGGTTACCAGGTGAGGCAGGAACATGCTCTGAGAATAGCGGGCGTAGACCTTCAGAGGGTGGATGTATGCTTTTCCGTTGATGTGGTAGTAGTCGATAAGCACTTGAGTCGTTTCCCGGATACCAGCAACAGTGGAATGACTATGTTTTCCACGGGTGAGGCAGAAATAACCGATGGTCTCAAGTTCGAACAGGTAGGGGCATGTGGCTTTAAAGAAATTGGCTACCAGCTCATCGGTAGCCCATTCAACCATGAGTGAGGAAAGGTTATCAAATACATAGTAAACCTTCTCACCATAGTATTCAATTATCCTGTGAACCTGGCTGCTAAAGAAGTCAAATCCATTGCTAGGGTCTACCTTTACTATGTCCAGCCCTTCCATTGTCTGAAGAATGGGCTCATGCGGTGCGAACCTTACATACACGCACTTTGAGCCGGAACTGATAGCTTGTCTTATCAGTCTGACAGCAAAATATCTGTAGTCTTCAAGTCCCTCCACTTCCCAAACCACGTTATCCCCCAGACGGAAAGAGTGGAGTATCTCATCGAGCTGAGGGACTCCGCTGGTTATCTTCTCTTTGTCTGCGTATTTGAGGGTCTTGAGTTCTACATTGATCTTTTGATTCACTATGCTTTCTCCATGGAATATGGACATAAAAATATCCTGTATTGTCAGGATCAGCTTTCAAGGATCTCCTCTGCAATGTCCCTGTATGCATCCATAACATAAGCGATTCCGGATACCTTTGCGGCTTCCTCGGTGAGCGCCATGACATCTTTACGTGTGATGGCATGGATGTTGAATCTTCGGGAACCGGCCATAAGTTGCTGCAATCCCACTTTGATCCTCTCTGTATATGAATAGATGCCTACAGCTCCAAGAGGTATGTTTTTGATTTCTTCGCCGTATTTCTCTTTCAGTTCCTCGTAGTGCACGAAGATCTCCTCTTTGGTACTTCCAAATTCAGATACCGTCTTAGGGAGATCGTTCTCTTCTATCCATTTGCCTATGTTCTTGCCCACCATTCCGGGGATCATGAGGCCACGACCCATGCATACTGCCTTGAAATAGGGTGATCCCATTGCAAGTGCCTTATAGACCCCATCCTCACTGGAGAAACCGCCTGCCATTGCCAGATCAGGCACTTTCTTACCTCTGCCTGATAGTTTCTGCGCAAATTCATAGACCTGGGACTGCAGGTAGAATGTCGGGACTCCCCATTCTTCCATCATAGGCCAGGGGCTCATGCCAGTTCCTCCTGGTGCTCCGTCATATGTGAGCAGATCTATCCTGGCCTCTGAGCTGTATTTTATGGCCATGGCTGTCTCTGCCATAGAATATGCTCCCGTCTTGAGGGTTATGCGTTTAAAACCAAGGTCTCTAAGCCTTTCACATTCCTCACAGAATCCTTCCTCTGTGACAAACCCAAGCCTGGAATGTCTTTCAAATTCCTTTATGGCGCCCATTCTGAAAGCTTCCTGGACAGAGTGCAGCTCAGGGTCCGGAGTGACTATATATCCTCTTCTTTTCAGTTCCATGGCACGGTCAATGTCTGCAACCTTGATCTCGCCGCCAATACATTTCGCTCCCTGTCCCCACTTAAGCTCGATGCTCTCCATATTGTGCTTGCTTGCAAGATACTCTGCAACACCGAGCTTTGTGTCCTCTACGTTCATCTGGACAAGCATCTCTCCGTAACCATCATAGAACTTGTTGTAAAGCTCGATCCTGCGGTCCATTTCAGGTGATTCTTTAACAAGGCCATCACTCCCCAGTTTCAATTCAGGGTCGACTCCGCACACGTTCTCTCCGCATACGATGGTGATGCCTGAGATCGCAGCACCTATGGTGAAGTGTTCCCAATTGTTCCTTGCGATATCTGTTGAACCGAGCGCACCGGTAAAGATAGGTAATTTCATCTTGACCTTCCTTCTCCAACCGTACTCGGT
>CALBTS010000713.1 GCA_937968035.1 uncultured Methanomethylovorans sp. | reverse complement strand
GATCATGCCAGGTCGTAAGAAAGGAAAATTGCAGGTATTGCATGGATTGTGTGGCGTCGTGTGATTTCGATGCCATTAAGGTGTTCGTCTGAAGAAGGAGCAATAATTCCTTCACAATATAAAGCCAGATACTGTGCTCCAAGTTCAATGGTTATATAAGCTTTATATGAAAATTTGACAGGAAAGCATGAGCCAACTATCTGGATCTCATGCGTCAAAACTTGAAAAGTCGTGGATCAGATGTATTGTGATCTGATATGGGAAAGAGAAAAAGTTGATCTTTTCAGACATGTGCAGCATTTTTGTGTTTACATCATCAGGGGTCTATGAATATGCTGATCCCATACTATGCATCCAATCCTCCGGATAAATATTCCTACAAGGGTCTTTCACCGGGCATACATTATCATTTACTGTGGAGTTTTCACAGTATACTGATATCCTTATTTCCTCAGAAGTCCTATTTGGATTGGGGGTAACATGAATATAATTGTAACTTGCTACAATTGTCAAAAAGAATTCTTTGCTATTATCACCAGTATTCAATTTATCCGCAGATGTCCGAATTGCTTCAAGCCTAACAGGGTCAGAACGATCGTTGATGGGAAAGCCTACGGTGAGGACTACATGGGTGCACAACTTGCCATAGGATCAGATTAATGCCATAGCGTCTTTTTTCCTTCCTTGAACACTGGTTTTATAGTTGTATCAGAAGCATCCCTGTGAACTTAAAATTTTTTTTCACTGAAAGCTAAATACTTTGTTCAAAGTGGTTACAAAAACACCCAAAAGCTAAAGCCCTTAAAGCACAATTATTAAAAATGGTCATTGACTACTAACTTAGGTTATCGTCCAGCCTGTGTGCCACTTTCCATAACAAGAAGTTATTTACCCGCCACAGTATGATCTGATACCATATTCCACACAGTTCATTTTATACTGTCAGTGACTTTGTTACAGAGATTTTTCTAATCTCACTCCCAGAAGAAAGTCTGAAGTACGATAAATTGAATTTCTCATCATGTCAGATGTACAACCCTCTCCTAACTCTACACCTCACCTACCCGAGGATTACGATACCCAAGTATCCAGAGTGATTCCATATTATGCCTCTATTCATCAGGAAGCCCTCTATCTTGTCAAAGCACTGCCATTCACACCGGACCTGTGGCTGGACACAGGTTGCGGCACTGGTTCATTTGTTAAGAAGGCAATTAGGGAATTTCCTAATACCAGGTTTTTGTTACTGGACCCATCTGAGGGTATGCTGCAGCAAGCGCGGGCAAAACTATCCGAATGCCCAACCGGAAGACTGGAATTCATGCAACCTTCCTCCACACAGGACCTTAAATGGGAGCGTAGCGACAAACCAGATGTAATAACTGCTATTCAATGTCATCATTACCTATGTGTTGAAGAGAGGGTCAAAGCAACAAAAGTGTGTTATGACCTCTTAAAAGAAGAGGGGGTTTACATAACATTTGAGAACATACGGCCCCTTACAGAAGCAGGTATCATCCTCGGGAAGCAATACTGGGGCAATTTCCAGCTGTCCATGGGGAAATCCCAGGAAGAAGTGGATAAACACCTTGCCCGCTTCGACGTGGAATATTTCCCCATCACAGTAGAAGACCATCTCAGGTCATTGAAGGAAGCTGGTTTTAGGACCGTGGAAATACTATGGTATTCCTACATGCAGGCTGGATTTTATTGCATGAAGTAATATCCTGAACTTTTCCATAACATCGATCTTTCTTTACTCTACAGTATCCCTGCTGTCCTTAAAAAATTAGTGAATACCTTTTTCGAGTTGCTTTCGTATTCCTCCCTTACGGCAGCGTGGTCACGCTTTACTTCTTCAGATGAGAGCTGTTTCAGGTCATCGTCTTCGGCCAGCCACGTGTCCAGCATGGCTGCTGTCAGTTCCAGATGCCCCTGGAATCCGTAGGCATTGTTCCCGACTTTGACCACCTGGTTACGGCAATGCTTTCCCGTAGCCAGCAGCTGCATATCATCTGTCAGCTCCACAGTTTCCCCGTGCAGGTGGAATATGGGTAATGTTGTTTCCAGTCCTTCAAAGATCGGGTCTTTCTTACCGGCCGGTGTAAGTTCCAGAGAGAACCCTTTTCCCTGTAAGTTCTTCCATCCCACTTCTTTTATGGGATTCCTTATGACCCTGCCACCACAGGCTTTA
>CALBTS010000712.1 GCA_937968035.1 uncultured Methanomethylovorans sp. | reverse complement strand
CCACCGAGATCTACACTCTTTCCCTACACGACGCTCTTCCGATCTAAATACTGGGGGCATAGCATATGACTTTAATTTATCAGCTAATTTTGGACCATTATCCATTGCTAATATAACTTCTCCGGTAGGTGCATCTTATAGTGGAGGTAAATTTATCCTAGGTAATGTTCCAAATGGGACTACTAATCTCACCTTTGATCTAATCCCGACGGGCGGGTGGTGTAGTGGTTCTTTACCCTCGGGTACAGTAATCTTTGAGCCTGATTATCTTTACTGTGGAACAAATTTCTTACCGCCTGTAAAAATAGGAAGTTATTCCGTCACAGGTGTTCCTTCATTGTCTGTATCTAAGACAGGCGCTCCAGGTTCAATGTATCTCGGTGGAACTATAACTTACAATATAAATGCATCTTATTCTGAGCCAATACCTTGTGGTAGCCCAGCTTCAAATATTCTAGTAGTTGACACAATACCCGCTGGGTTTACTATAGATCCTGTATCTATACCTATACCAAATGGAGGATCTTATGATGGCAATAGAACAATAACTTGGAACGTTAATCCTGCAGTTGGATTAAATACTTCGATTACTCTTCAGTCTCCAAGTTATACAAACTGTGGATTTTGTTATACAACTGCAACTAATAATGTAAATGCTACCGTTACCGATTGCTGTGGTTGTCTTAGAACGGCCTCTGCTTCACAGTCAACAATCCTTGAATGTGCAGAAAGATTGACTTCAGATAAAACTGTTTCTTCAAATTTTAATTATGAAAAATGTACCCCTATAGAATATACAAATACATACGATTTTGCAGATGATGCTTTTTGGGACGATGTATATATAAAAGATCTTAAGTTTAGGGAAGAATTGCCAAACAATCAAGTATTAGTAAGTCCAGTTGTAATATCAGTTGGGGCGTGTACTGTTAATTATACCCCACCTTCTTCAACATATTTAGATGTTAACTTTTCAGATATCAACTTGAAGAATCTTATAATCACTTCTTGTGGAATAGATGTAAACACAACAAATGTTAGAGACGCTTATTTGACTATTGAATATAATTTGTCAAATCAAAAACTATCGCAGCCTATATGTACAAGTACATCTACATTTTTTGACTGGTCAATATTGGATACAGGTAAATCTTCTGGTGGCGGAGATTGTTATGATAATTCTAGACAGGTTAGAGACGGAGTTTTTGTAACAGTAAACGGTGCCAATGTAAATGTTGGATTAAGTGACCTTCCCACAATAATCGATAGATGTGGAACATACATAGTTACTCTAAATATTAATAGAAACTCTGTTGTTGGTGCTTACGACGTTAACGTATCTTTCCCAACTAACAATTATCATATTAATAGTATTACTGTAAACGGTGGTTCTCCAACTCAAATATCTGGCCCAGGTGGATATGAATGGAAATACGGTGACTTCTTTGTTAATAATACTACAGCGAGCATTGATCTTAATGTTACTAAAACCTGTGATTCAAATGGGCAGATGAGTGCAAGTGTCGTATGGCATGATATATGCAATGACGATGCTCCTGATAACATTTGTAGCGGAAATATATCCTCGTCACCTAGCCTAATTCTCTCTGGAAATGTATGCTTAATGAAAGTTCCGGAGTTATTATGGGCAACTACTGATAAAGCCCAATGGAAATTATGTCTTACTAACGCTGGAAATGGCGCATCATACAACGTATGGTTAGAAGATGTTCTTGGAAGTGGATTATCTTACAACTCTTCGATTGGGACATATTCACAAATTAATATTAATCAAGATAGAAACGGTAATCCAATTAATGGCGCAACATGGATTATCCCTAAAATCAGTGCAGGCGATAAAAATGAAATAATATTTACTGCTAACATAGATTCATGTAATAATCTAACAAATATAGCTTCAACTAGTGCAGGATGCCTAGGTAGTGATTGTCAACCTATTAAGACAGATGATTCATCAATTAGGATACCTGGATCAGCAGCTCAGACTACAAACAGATTACCTGCTTTCATTGATATGTGTAAGCAGGAACCCATCAAGGTAATAGTAAAAAACAGTGGTCTTACCACAATCTATAATGTCAATGTAACTGTCACAAAGCCAACAGAACTAATTTACGTTCCCGGAACTGGCGATCCGAACGATGCAGAAAATATTGTAGCTTCACCTCTGAGATGGACAAAGCTACAGGTGCCGGATTTAGCTCAACTTGACCCCGGGGAAGCAGTTAATGTTTCTTTTCAGGTAAAGAGCAGTTGTGATATCCCCCAAGGTGGTTCTGTTACGTCGCAATCATTTTTCGACACACCTTGCGGTACAATTAGTCAAAGCCAAGCAAGTACAAATAATATTAATACAAGGTCTCCAATAATAACAATTGCCAAAACAGGCAGAAATGTTACAAAAGGTCAAGTCACATATAGCACCCCTGTAGTTGCCGAATCAGGAGATACAATTGAATGGAGAATTGTTATAACAAACAATGGAACTGCTGAAGCAGAGCTTGTCCAATTTTGGGACGTTCTGCCGACTAACATGACCTATCAGTCTATCACTCCTACACCTGGTGGAGGTGGTAGTGGTACAACAGGTGATCCATGGATTCATGGAGCATTAGCAGCATCTACAACAACTACTTACTATGTAACAGGAACTGTAAATACTTGCCAGCTTCTTACAACTAATACCGCTTATGTCAAGTGGGGTTGTGATGATGCGTGTATTGTTTCAACAAGAAATTCCGCAGTTAATTTGAGAACAGATCCTGAAATT
>CALBTS010000711.1 GCA_937968035.1 uncultured Methanomethylovorans sp. | reverse complement strand
GATCGTATTCGGTGACTGGAGTTCAGACGTGTGCTCTTCCGATCTCTCGGCGAAATAATACTGCCACCATCCTGTCAGGATCCTTACGATCATTCCCACGAGAGATATAATATGCTTCAGTTCCATTAAATATGGTATCCTTTTGCTTGTCGTTTAGTAGCCGTTTCACAACCCTGCCAGACTCCGATATAACTGTGAATCCCAGATATGAAGCCTGACATTCAAGGTTATCTGCTTTATTTAGGATGCGGTTCAACGAATTGGGTTCTACAAAGTCATCCGGATCAATAAAAAGCAAATACTTTCCAGTTGCGATGTCAATACCGTTATTTCTGGCACTTGAAACCCCCTGATTTTCCTGTTCAATAATTTGAATATTAGAAAATGACTTCTTCAGATTTTTTACAATGTCACCACTTCGATCAGGAGATCCATCGTTTACGCATATTATCTCAAATTGATCAGGATCCAGGTCTTGATTTAACAGGCTTGAAAGGCATCTTTCCACATAATCTTCGACCTTATATATTGGGATTATTATAGATAAACGCTTCATAATACAAAAATCATCGCACAATAGTTAAAATACTTAAAAAGAAATAGATATCATACTGTCAGGTGTTTTTGCCAAACTAGTTATTAAAATCGTTGTCCTAAAATTCGTTTCTTATTTTTTTTGAGAAATATATGTACCATTTAAGTGGATTCATATAGGTGGTTAACACTTTATATAATAATCTGTTTGGCAAATTATCTCGATTCAATACAGACCATCTGAAAATCTGAGAAAGTATCCAATTAATTCTTTGCTCGCTCCTAATAGCAGATGGAAGCATTGGATAAGTATATTCTTTTCTAAAGGTTTCTGTCTTAAAATAATTGGGATTTACAATAACATTTTGATTTTTATTATTCAAAGCCCTGAAATGCCTTCGATAATTGACAGTTATTGTATTCATAAAATGCAGTTTATGTCCTTCCCGTGTGAGTTTTAACCAAAGCGGGTAGTCTTCCATAAGTTTTACCTTTTCGTCAAAACCGCCGAGTGATAACAATGTATCTCGATGCATGAATACAGACGGAGTATAATGAATTCTATCAGAAATAAGTAGCATTTTATACTGTGAATAAGCACTTCTTGAAGGGTGCATAATGCTATTCAGATCATAACTATCATCCTCAGTTGTGTACAAACGATTTTGCGGAAGGAAATTATCATTGTAGATACAGACATTCGAGAAAAGAATTTTAATCTGCTGATTTTCACTCAAATGCTCCATGTTTGCCTCTATACAACCAGGCAAAAGAGTATCATCAGCACCAAGGAACTTCACCCATTCACCTTTGGCTGCTTTCAGGCCTCTGTTTGCGTTAGCGGATACTCCTGTATTAGTACAGGAGGTGATTAATTGTGTTCTGACAAATCGGTTTTTGTTATTATCCAACCACTGCACGCAGATCTCCAGTGTTTCATCGCTTGATTTATCGTCTGTAATTATTAATTCAATCTCATTCCATGTCTGTTCACGTACACTGTCAAGGGTTTCAGCGATGAAACAAGCAGAATTGTAAGTAGAAATAATTACAGATACTAACGACATGGAAATTATATTTTTCTCACTTTAGATTATTCCGGGAGACAGCATTTTTAATAATAGCTTTTACAGAGTTTAAACGCCTCCGCTTTTCAAGATGCTGTGCCTGAATCTTTAACTCCCCAACATAAAAATTGTTAAATCCAAATACCGGTCTTCGGTAAGCCAGGTCTAGAGGTTGTCTAAAAATATTATCCAGGAACGATTTCAGATGCCCCTCCCACTTTTCGGGATTGTTCTCACTCTTAAATTTTTTACTGTGCAACATGGCAAGGTACTTTGCGTCATCACTGTCAAGAGTGATTATTTCTTCAATAACCCTTTCGATATCATTTTTACTTTCGAGCCTGACAAATGTCCCTGGTTCGAAATCAAGATACACAAGCGGATTGCCATAATAAACAGGTAGTGAAAATGCAATAATAGGTTCAAGCAGCTTTTCTGTTGTATAACCAGGCACAGAACTGTTTTCGAATGCAATAGTAAATTTATAGTCTTTAATAAAACTCAGTTTGTCCTTAACAGGACCACCAATATTATTAAGATGCCTTCCGCCAGAGTCAACCTTCCGGTATTTGCTCAATTCATAAAAAAAAAGGTCACGAATCGGGTCTGAATTGACATTATTGGAATACACAAAATTGCAAAATTTCCTTTTGGTCAGACTTTCATCCTCACTTGACAATTGAGATGATCGGCTCTCACTTATAGAAAGATTCTCGTAATGCCATTGATAATAAGCAAATAAAGGATATCTGAAATACCTGTCACCGAACTCCAGGTAATGGAAGCCCATTGCATAATCACAAAGATTAAAATCAGGGACCAGGTTTTCACCTGTATAAAGGATCTTTATACAGTTTTCAAATTCGAGATGTTTCCTGCCGTAGACAGAATAGAAAAGGTAATCAGGCTTGTCGTGAATGACTACAGGGAAATTTCGCTCAAGAAATTTAAGGAAGAGGTTATTGGAATCAAATCCTGGCCAAAAATCGCAGAAATTAATTTTTATCATTATCGTCTTGCCGGTTAAACATGATGGCTTCTAATTCTGTCTCCTCTTGAAAGCGGATGAAATAAAGTCTTTTATCACAGGCTTCAGCCCCAACTTCTTGTCCAACACAAGGAATGAATACAATGCTGCCGCTCCCATTACAATTATGCCCATTGTATATCTGACAGGTCCATCTAAGAAATATGAAAGAACAAATACGGTGGTTATGAACAATATACTAATGGCAAATGCTCTGATTGTATCCCTTGCGTAGACAAAGTGATATTTCCTATGGGCAAAGTAGAGGGTGATAGTCAATCCGAAAATATAACCCAAGATCGGACGAGCACACGTCTGAACTCCAGTCACCGAATACGAAATCGTATG
>CALBTS010000710.1 GCA_937968035.1 uncultured Methanomethylovorans sp. | reverse complement strand
CCATATCCTGGTTCTTTTCCATGTAGTCCAGGACATAGTTGTAATATCTCTCCTGCACCTGCAGCGTTGAGCGCTCGTTTTCTATCTCACGCATTGCTTCAAGTGCCTGCTGTCCCTGATAACTAAGATCGGTCACCTGGTTGATTGATCTGTAATCACGCAACTTTGATTCGGAAATGGAAAGTGAATCAGAGATTTCAGAAATCTGGGAATCAATGAAGTCGATGGTATTGAGCGCGATCTTGTTCTTCTTGGCAAGGTTGTCATCCAGGTATGACTGAATGTAATTATTGAGGAAGTCAATTGTCAGCCTTTTATTCTCCCCGCTGAAGTAGAGGTTGATAAGTGAGGATCGGATACTGACAGGTTCAACCTTAAGACTCTTAAGATATGCTTTGGTAAGGAGGTCGAGATGATAAAACTCAAAAAAGTACTCCATTTCCTTCGCACGTTGCGGATTATAAAAATCACGGTTTAGTGAAATGGAAAATTTATAGTTGTTTGCTGAAATGGTTTCATTAAACCTGCAGATTGTGTCTATTCTGACAGTGTTATTATCACTGACAACTGCATTGTCGATATAATTGTAATATGCCACCTCATCCTCTGAGGCAGTGAGCCTGTATGTCTGTTCATCAAGGATATCAATACGGAATCTCGCATTAATTGGTTGAATGTGGGACTTATCAATACTGACAGTATATGGATTGCCAAGATAAAGCTGGGAGGGCTTACTGAAAAGGCTTATCTTTCCTGCAAAGTAACCAATCTCCAGGTTGAGGTTTTTGACAGTTGTAGCAACCAGGCTGAATGAATTCAGGCTGTTAATATCATTTTCAAGGTTGCGTGACTCAGCAAGCGCCCCAAGACCGCTGAAAAGATCATTTGATCCAAGGAGAGAGGAGCGTTTATCTTCCACCGGGCCGATAACTGAGTTGACCTGGTATACGGTTGGTGAAAACCTGTTGACCAGGAAGGCGACAATAAGGCACAAGAAGAAGCTCGCGATATAAAAATACTTATACGACAAAGCTTCTGCTATGAATTCCTTGATATTGAATGCTTCGCTTTGAGATTCGTTGTTGCTGTTTGTCATCCGGAGGTGTATTGTTTAGAATCTTAATCCTGCGAAAAGCAGAACTGCTATGGCAGTGGAGATTGTTGATAGTATAGTTGTATAGGTAATGTTTGAATAACTGGTGGATATTGCTTTAAGGGGTTCAACAATAATGACATCATTTGGTATCACATAGTAGGAGCTTTTATTGGCTATCTTTGAGTCAGAAAGGTTTAATCTGTAATGCATTACTTTGCCATCCTCATTCCTTACCAGGATTACTTTTTTTCTGTCACCATATCGTGTGATGCCTCCACCCAGTCCTAGAGCTTCGTATATATTGAGCTTATCCTGTGAGAATGAATAGACACCCTGTCTCTGGACCTCGCCCATAACTGTAACCTGGTTATCAACGTATTTGACTATAATGGATGTTTGCGGAACGTAGTCACTCAGGGCTTTCTGGATTTTGTCGGCAGCCTCTGCAGTCGTAAGGTTTACCACATTGATCTTGCCGACGAACGGGAAGTTTATATCGCCCTCTTCGTCAACCAGATACCCAATCAGACCGGCCATGTTACCATAAGATCCCATACGGAGTTCATCCGATGAATTGAATATCTGACTTGTCTGCAGGTCTATACTCAACACTCTTACATATAGCTTGTCAAAGGGCTTTATAAGTTTCTGGGTTCTCGGGTTGACAGTTGGAAGGTTCAATTCTTCCATATCATTGAAATAGCTCAATTGGGCAGTTGGAACACATGAAACTGCCATTAAGGCAACTGTAACGAAAGTGATTAATACTCTTACAATCCTGAAGTATCTTATTTTCATAATTTTTCTTCTTGTATTACAGTCCGGTTTTGTGAAATATCGTTTTTACAGTCTTAAGCAAAATTACAAAATCGAGCCGCAGGGACCAATTATCGATATATGCAAGATCAAGCTCCATCCATTTTTCGAATTTAATACTATTTCTGTCAGGTTTGACCTGCCAGAAG
>CALBTS010000709.1 GCA_937968035.1 uncultured Methanomethylovorans sp. | reverse complement strand
ATACGAGATCGTATGCGGTGACTGGAGTTCAGACGTGTGCTCTTCCGATCTAAATGGTTGCGAAATTCCCGCATGTTTATAGCTGATTGCCGATGTAGTTTTGGATACACTTTAGCGGGACCATAATAATGTACCCAATCGGCTGCCTCCTTTCCTATAGCAGTAACTAACCGCGCATCTGCTAACAATGCGGGATTACCCACATGTGCAAACATATAGGCGCATTTAAATGCAGCAGTACCTAGTACTTCACTGAACATTTCATACGCAGCATTATATGATAATGGCATCCACCTATCAAATTTACATCCTTCATTTCGTGGTGCTACAAATACAATCTTTGCTTCTGGACTGCCATACACATAAGAAATAGGTGCATACATAGAAGATTTACGGTCCATACTCGCATACACTGTAGATATATTAGATAAAATATCTTCTGCAGTATATGAGTTATATAAAATCTTATACCCATAATCTCTATACTTTGCAAACTCAGAATATTCTGCACCTGGATTAACTGGTAGATCAGTATCATCACGCAATCTAGCATTGTATTCAATATCAGTAGGCAGTAAAATAAACTTGTGTGGTGTAGCCCTGCCATGCAGCCACTCCATGAGAAATGGATTGCCATTAGCTCTACGCCGCCTATTTAAAAGAGTGGCGTATACTTCTTCTGATGCCCAAGCTCTATCCCAAATATGAATAACTGAATCATGTGCATGGGATTTTACGCGAGGTGCAATAAATGCATCATTAGGTTCCCATGGACCTTGCTTATGTACAGTTACAAGATGCCCAAGTCTACGTAGGTCACTTGCTAAAGCAGTAACTAATGTGGTCTTACCTGCTTTTTCAGGGCCGTCAATAACAATTAGCATAGTGTACCCTCCTTAATGGCTCTGCTTGGAATGTACTCAGGATGGGAAACAAGGTCTCCCCAATACATCTGTCCAAAGAAATATAAAGCACGGGCCATCTCATAATCAGTATAATTACAACCAAGTATAAATCGTGCCTTATCTAGTTCTGCACGATACGCAGCTTTAGGAATGTATGCCTCACCATGCCGACCAGCTAACATATTTAAAGCAGCATAAGAATAATAACTAGACCAAGCTGTGGTAAAGTCATCCCAGCCTGTAGTAAACTCACCACTTGTTAACCTGAGATACTGTATATCTTTAGCAATTTCTACTGCAATCAGTTCTCCAATGCCTGTAAATGCTGTACTAAACCTTATTACATCTGAAGGAGATCCCTTTTGCATTATATTACGGTAGAAATCTTTACCTGCCATCAATGGTAAATATATACCCTCGAATAGACGACTACCACTATCTTTATAGTGAAAGGTTATGTATGAAGTTCTGCTTAATGCCGGCTGACCAGCTTGACCCATTGTATCAATATAATCAGCAAAATTCTGCAACCTACCACTAGACAGATCATCTGTAGGACGAAGAAGCTGTATAGTTGCCCATTTATTAATGGTCCGGTATATAATAGGGTATAACCAAATATCCGGATTATCAAGATTATCTGTATATAATGAATAGATAAGCTTAGTGGTTGTATCATCTTCCCTGCGAATACTACCAACATGATACCGGCTGAACTCCCAAGGAATTTCTTTATTAGTTACTCGAGCTTCTCTAGCAACTATAAACTTGTCTAGTAGTGCATAATCAGTCTGCAAAGCGTCCATTGGATCCACTCCAAAATACAGTATTAGGGTCTACGTCTAAACGCCACCGCCTAAACCTGGGATGGCGCAATGCTCCAGATTCAAATACTTGTGAGCCTTCTGCTTCAAACACTTTTCCAATATACTTATCAGGGTATACCCATATATCCCTGCGCAGATTATCATTCATGCCTGCAACTTTACAGATCATCTCGACTCTGCCATTTTTAATTTGTCCACCGAGAAGCGCACCAGCATGTTCAGTTAGCCTACCCTGTCCTTCTTCTACGCCTATTAAGATATAGTCTACGCAGAATTTTGGTTTATACCGATGGACCATATCCATTACACCCTGGTCTAAGTCTCTGCCTATAATACCCTCTAATCGACCAGACTTAACTTCCTCATACAGATATGACAGTCCTTCACCGTCATATGTAGGAGTTAACCATATTTCTGGCTGTCGCTGTAATACATTACAAAATTCCATATAGTCAGTGTGCCACCTTTGCAGAAAACGATATCGCTCAACATATGGCCCTTGCAGAATAACGTCATAGAGCCAATATGTTAAGTACGTATGTTCATCTTGTTTAGCCCGATTAGTGCCATACAAGTACTCTCCTCTAAATGTTATAGGCCGGTTACCTCCTAAGTAATCATAACTATGCACTTCAAAATCTACGAGGTTAGCGCCTGTAGAAGATCGTAATACCATCATACCTTCTGATACTGTGCCTTCTGCATACCACCCATCTAATTTAGGCTGGAGTATTTCAAATTTAGATAACCGCAGCATAGATACATCTAAAGCGTAAGGTCTGGCTATCCCACGTACTGACTTTAGTATGCCAGAACCTGCAGGTTTTTGTGACATATGCTCTCCTAATGCTCTAACTGAGCAAGTTTATACTGATAATATAGACCGGCCCGAAGACCGGTCTATATTAGGGAGAAGTAAGCTACTTACGACCAAAGAGACCAGTTTTAGCTGGCGGCTCAGGGAGAGGCGCAATATCTTCAATTGCAGGCTCAGCATTACCCGCTTTTGCTTTCGATCCACCAGCTTTACGAGCTACCGGCGCCGGCTTCACGAGTGTGAATTCAATACCCGCTGCTTTAAGCGCAGCATTAGCGCGTTCTGCATCTTCCACCTTAATGGCCACAGAAGTTTTGTACTTGTACGCATCACGGATTTTGCGTTCTGTGCCGGTAGTGGTATGCATCTCGGCGCGCCACTTAAGGATGTCATCACCGGTAATGCTGTAGGTCTTAATGTCATCATTACCTTCCCGAAGAGGAACCAAAACACCATTGAGCTTTTTGTTACGGATAGCAGTGCGAATATTGGCTGCACCCATCTCAAGAACTTTGGCCCAATAGTTAATGCCACCTTTCATATCCGGGGTGACAGCTTCAAAATTATACTGCTTGCTCATATTATCTCTCCTATTCTGAAATTCTTCACAAAGTGAAGTTGATTAACTACATATATATTATCAAAAACCTGGTTAATTGTACATGTGACAAATGTCATGTATTTTATTTCATATGCTTTAACTCCTTTCTTCTACGGTACTATGGTTACCCTGAACCTTTAGAGGTAGATCACTTGGATCACTTATTACTAAAAAACCAAAAAGCTATTAAGAAAGTTGTTTCAAAAAGTTTATGCTTTTTGCATTCGAACGTGATCCAAGTGATCCAACCGTAGACCTGTAGGCGTGGCTATATTCTGCTCAAATCTTATGGTGATGGTTACTCCTCGGAGTTGTCACCAATAGGATATTGATCGTCTTCTGCTGCACTGTACATAATATCAGGCAAGAGGTCTACAAAGTCCGCAGAACAGTATGGGCAGAAGTTATCACACTCAATTGGTTCTGCTGGTGCCATATCATAGTTAGTTCTGCGAATACCAAAGTGCTCAGCATCTGCAGCATCTGTATACAACATAAACTCTACATGGCATTGTGGGCAAGTAAACACAGTAACAGGTATCCAAGGACTCATAGTTTATCTCCTACAGCTGTTTCTAACCAAGGCTCTAACTTTTGTAAAATTTCAATGGCAGAGCTGTTTGGGTTTGCAGTAATTGTTTCTGCTACATGACCACTAGATAACTTAGCTTGTACTAGTGCTTGCAATCCTTGGTTGCTCACTAGTAGCATTATCAAATGGAAATCTGTAGTATTTAAATGTGATAGTTGATCTACGTAATATTCTTTCCAGGATTTCATATCACCTCCGAGTCTGGGAGTGTAATACATACTAATACCCGCTCCAAGTAAATTTAGAATCGGCCAATGCAGGAAATAACAGTCTTGCTACTTCATAAGATACAGCATCTCCATGCTTTTGGGTGTATAAGTCTGTCCAGTCTGTCAGACCTTTATAGGCACACCAATATCCATTGTCAAATACTACAGCAACTACTTTATACCCTAGTCTATCCTGTGATTCAATTTCAGTAGGCCTAATAGTATAGGGATTTAAAGTACTTGAGGAATTATAATCACGACTCATCAGCTTCTCCTTTATACTGTGACCAAGTCCAATATCCTGCGCCCACTGGCACATATTTTTTCCCATCAGGTAACATTGTTACATCATACACCTCCGTTTCTCCATCTGTAAATACTAGGGTAAGGTTATTAGACGATAATGTGGTATGCTTTAAGGCTATGTTTTCATTCTTTAGCATTTTATACAGTATAGGTAAATCATTAACTGCAAAGAAAGGTTTGATCCACCCATTCCATGTATCTCTTGGATTCGCAACACAAGGAACAGGACGAGTCTCTGTACCTATAGTAACAAGCATAGGTATAAAGCCTACCTCTACTTTGCGTGCACCCATCCATAGACTGCGTTTAGCAACATCTGGAAACATTGCAATAGCAGCTAAAAGTGGAGCAGGAATCTTGCTGTCTAGGATTTCTATCACAGACGCATTTTCATCGCCTAAGTATGCGGTCCAGTGATCTTCATATTCTACGGCGACGATTTTCTTACTGGAGATATTTCTGCTTACGACTGCCATCTTAACTCCTTTTCATGTTTGATTCTAAACCCATCTACCCACATCCTCATATATGCAGTAATGCTCTGCACAGTTTTTAAGGCATCGAGTAAGGGTAGCTCATCTACTTCTGTAGATAGTAATGGCTCATCATCATTTACGCCTATGGTAACAAATCTACTGCCGAAGTCAAAATTAGACAGGGATATAGTAATCTTACCTATTTCTCCTAAGGCATGATGTACTACACATAAATCTACATGGTAGCCTTCATAGTCCAGAGTATACTGCGTAGACCCAGGGTTTTCTCTACAGGAGTATAAGGATGCAATCATAGATTGTTCCTCCCAAAGAACATATCAGGCATATCATACACCCGTATATTAGCCCTTGCTATTTCATCGCCAGCATGCATGATATACGTTTCTTGACGGTACCAACTACCGGGTATCAAGAGGACTACTTGGGTATCGTCCCCTAACTCATATACCCATTGTGCAGAGTAATCCAGATCACCATCCCCATCAAATATAGAGAATGTACCATGTTTAGGGCGTTTCCCACGTAAGGCACGAGATAAGTCTTCCCACATCATTTTACGAAGTCGAGGGAGACCGCCTATTTCTGCCACTCGTTTGGTATGCTCATTGTATGTTGGAGATTCTGGAATGACTATGCACACAGGATGTATCAGCCCGGCCCATACCTTTCCACAATTCCCACAAGTGAACAGCCCACCTCCTTCTATTGGTTCGCTATGAGAGATATTACCACAACCACAAGAAGGGCAGATATAAATATCATCATGGTTACTTACTGCAATACTACTCATTATTCTTCTCCTTCAGCAGCATCAAACTCAGGGGTACCCACTTGCAGAAAACCCGTACGGGAGGTATAATATCCCTGGAAGCGCAATTCATCATCAAAGAGTGAGATCATAGGGTTAGCTGTGGCAAACAGGCATACCTTATAGGCATACCCGTCTGATCCTTTTCCAATCCATACAATCTCTGAATCTTCTACATCTACATCTTGAATTTCAAACCGGCCGGTAAGCTTAGTACTGCCATTGAGCGTCTTCTTGAAGTCTTCCATGACGACTACTTTAATAGCGTTGGCAATACCTTCTGTGATTTCCCTGCACATCTTACACCTCCTTAAGGCACGAGAACATTCCGGTCTCATCGGCATAGGCATTGTACCTATGGACACCCTTGCCCCCTGTGGGGTGTTTCGACCTGGCTGTTTGGTTATTCGTCTTCAGTCATTCGCATTAGAAGGCTGAGGAACTCGCTTTTAGTTTGTGGCATAAACCTTTCCAGGTATTCACTGGCGCTGAAGTCATGCCCTAATAAGACTGGGGCTAACCGTTTAAAATTCTCCGGTGTTAGTACTATGTCTAGCTTAAAGTTTCCATATTTCCAATTCCCAAAGGTAGGTCGCCCATAAGTCAAATGTCCTGTCATCAACAGGTCCAATAACCCCTTGGCGCTGTTGAACTGATCTTCTGTCCATTCCCTTATCTGTTCACCTATCACTTCTTCAAAGGTGTAGATTATTTCCTCTGCCATATCTACAGTGATGCCTTTACCCCTTTCTTTCAGGACTTCGGTTACATACTCCAATACTTCGTTATATTCCATTGTACTTCTCCTTTGGCCTTTCTTGAGTCAGATAATGATTAGTAGAGCAAGGTACCCGGGTAGAGCTTGCCCAATGTGGAATGGCCAACTTGTCCGCTAGTTGCCCAGTTCCTTATGCAATGTGACCATGGTGCGACCCATGCGCTTATAGCCGGCAGCCATGTAGTGGCTCCTCATCCACCCCAGGGCGTACATGATGCCCTCTTTATGCTCAGGGTTATCTTCGAGGGTCTTGCGGAGTTCTGCCTCTGCAACATCCGCGGCCGCATCCATCTGGGCCATTACTGCTTTTGTTTCTTCTGTAGCCATTATTGCCTCCTTAAGGCACGAGAACATTCCGGTCTCATCGGCACCGACTCTTATCGGTGGACACCTTTGCCCCCTATGAGTGTTTCGACCTTATTCCCAGTCTATTACTTCCATGTCATCATCTGCAAATGTATCTGCCGTGTCTTCCATAGCAGAAACCAGCCCATCGAAGTCTTCCGACGGTCCCAAAGCTTCAGCCATAGCATATACTACAGTGCGGGGTATGCCATAGTCGTCTGCGAGGCTATTGAGGTAGGCTTTACGGTTGCTATACCCATGCTTTATGTATTTATCTGCTTCCATTGTTCCTCCTGTACTATCTCACTCTGATAAGGGATATATCTTTAGCGCAATCGCGGCAATACATGGCAGGCTCGGCGATACAGCTAACCTTGCCGAATATCCCATACACGTTAACCCCGAATGTAAACTTACAGATGGGGCATCTGAACCTTCCCCCATCTTTACTTTCCCTGGCCATCTGCCAGATTTTCTCAAAGGGTATAACTTTCTTCTTACCCTTCTCAATTTCCCAGGTTGGCAGATTTGATTCTGACCCATGTGACCAGTTTCTCCGGCATTCAATTGCTCGAGTGTTCATACTGGGCTCCTGTGATATTGTTCCAAGGCTAAACTATTATATTGATAAATTGATAAGGCCAGCCATAGGTTTCGAATCATTGGAGCATGTAGTCTATGGCCGGTAGTAACCCTGGTGTGTTATTAAAGATCAAATTTTATAACCATAATTATTATATAGTAAAATAAAATAAAATAAAGCTGACAAATGTAATATTTTTTCAGTATGGAGGTCATACAAATTTTATGACTCTCAATATGATCCCCTGCTCAGTTACCCACTCTTCCCTTGCCCCTCTGTCAGCCTCACAGTTTGTCAATCTGTCCAGTCACCCCTCCGCCAACCTCACAGTCTGTCAAATTGTCCAGCCCTTTAGCTGTCCCTCTGGCCGACTGTCAAGTTGTCTGTAGGGCAATGGTCATATGGGTAATTGACAATGTGGTTAATGCCAATGTATATAGTGTTAATGTACAATGTGTATATTAGAGCAGTGGGAAAGATAAAAATAAAAAATCTGGAAGCTGCTATAGTAGCCAGCTTCCAGATTTGCTTAGAGACTACACCCGGCCATCAAACTCAGTGCCAGCCAGAATGTCACGCAACCTTTTCATCTGGTCCATGTCTGCGAGAACCAGAGTTACCCGAAGGCCGGAATTGCTGCCAGGACGGCGAGCTTCAACGTCGCGGCGCCAGCGGAGAACTTCTGCACCAGTGAACATCCACTGGGTGCCATTGCCGCTGCCGACTAGCTCTCCCCTCAACTTCGGATTCTGTCCCCGACTCGCATCGAGGACGTTGGCCCAAATACAGCCAACTATTCGAGCCACTTCCTGGCGGCTGTATTTCTTAGCCGGATCGATGATTGATTCCAGCTGTGCTGCGGTTTTAATTTCTGAAGCGGTTGTATCCATTGCAAAATCCTTTCTGACCATTTGGTCACTAAGACTGTCAAACAGTATGACAGTTTGAAACTGATAGTATGAAGTTGTAAAGGATCTAACTTTCATATTTGAATACATTATATAAATCTCTTTTATAAAATAAAACTGCTAAATGTAATATAAACAGTAGACAAACGTCATATAAGTATATATAATAAATATAGTAATAATAATAAAAATGTAGAGATGGGGGGACTGGTATAGATGGTAATGGATATGGAGTGGAGGGTAGTGGCATAAAAATCTCCAACCATAAGATCCCTTACACCCTAAGCAGAAAATACCGTGTAAATTTACCGGGGGATAGGCAGAATATACACGACAATTCGGGCAAATTTCTTCCGGAACACGTAGATCACGTTGGAGCAAAAAATCCAAAACTTTTTTAAGCAATTTTTCTCTCTTAAGGGGTAAAATGACCTTGAACGTGATCCAAGTGATCCGACCAAAAAAGCAAAAGTTTTGCACAAAAAAGCGAAAGTTGGATGCCCGCGTTAGGCACCGCGTTATTTCTGCTATACCCCGTCAGTCAATTACACTATTGATTTCGGGGGTTTCAAACTTTAGGGAAACGTTGTAAAATAAAATATAAAATGGAGGAAGTTATGCCTACGGAAGAGTCACAAAATCACAAACAGTCCAGCACCAAGAGCGCAGCTTCCGTCCCAACAATAACCCAGTTGCTCCGTTATGTCGGAACCGAAATGGTCGCTATGCCAGATGGCTCCGTCATAACCAGGCAGGCTATGATTGCAAAGTATTTATGGGACATTGCTCAGACTAAACAGGTGCAGTTAACTAATGGCACAATAATCACTGCCACAAATAATGAATGGCTTGGGGTTGTATACCACATTATTGAACGACTCGAAGGTAAGCCTATCCAGGCTATTGATGCTACAGTTCGTCAAGGCATCATTCTTAATAGGAATACCCGTGCAATTGGTAAAGCTGCTGTTGACGGAACTCTAGATCCAGAAATCTCTATCTCTGGCACTCTGAAAGAATAGTCAAATGAGCATGCTGTACGATATACCTGAGATAACTGAAGAAGAGGACATCCTGTGTCAAGATCTGCGTCAGGAGGTAGACTGGGATGAACTACTTGGGTATACACCTCGGCAGCTAGAGGCCCAGGCAGCTACATATACCCACCGCTTTATTCTCTATGGTGGGGCTCGTGGTGGTGGTAAGTCTCGCTTTCTCCGCTGGCAGGCCTTAGACTTCCTGATCATGCTATATCATGACCATGGCCTACGGAACGTCCGCGTCGGGCTTTTCTGCGAAACGTACCCAGATTTGCGAGATCGTCAAATTTCCAAGATTAAGGTAGAGTTTCCTTTATGGATTGGCCGCCTCACTAATACTGATGCACATGGTCTAGCGTTTATTCTAAATGATGAGTTGGGTGGGGGTATCATTGCCCTACGTAATCTGGATGATCCTACTAAGTATCAGTCTGCAGAATTCGCGGCCATTTTCGTCGATGAGCTTACTAAGACTTCAAAAGCTACATTTGATGTTCTCCGTGGCTCTCTTCGATGGCCAGGTGTCTCTCATACTATTTTTGTTGGCGCAACTAACCCTGGCTCAGTTGGACATTTGTGGGTTAAGAGTTTGTGGATTGACCGTGTCTTTCCGGCGGAGATGGAGTCTCTTCGTGATGAGTTTATATTCATCCAGTCTTTGCCATCCGATAATAGCTACTTAGATGCCACGTACTGGTCGGATCTTAATACTTTACCAGATAACTTACGTAAAGCTTGGGTGCTAGGGCAATGGGATGTATTTGAGGGACAGGCGTTTACATCATGGGGACCACAGCATGTAATTGATACTTATGATATACCAGCATACTGGCCCAGACTATTTGGTCTTGACGGTGGTTTCGCTAAACCAATGTGTGCATTATGGGGTGCACAGAATCCATCAACTAATCAGATAGTGATATATCGAGAGATGTATGCTACCCAGTTAACCGATGAAGAGCAGGCTCGTGCTGTAAAGGCACACAGTGAAGGAGAGTACATTCGATTCTTCTTTGCAGATCCAGCGCTATGGATTAGGAGCACGAAATCACGGCTTACGTTAAAATCTACTGCAGATGTGTTTAATCAACACGGAGTGTATCTTACTCCTGGGGATAACAGCCGTATCTCAGGTAAGTATAAGGTAGATAGGGTATTAGCCACTACCCAGTACGGTGAGCCAGGTCTGGTAGTCATGAAGAACTGCACTAATCTTATTCGTACTCTGCCAGCACTACCATATAGTAAAACAAAGTTTGAAGATGTAGATACTAATGCTGAGGATCATGCGTACGACGCGTTGCGGTATTTACTTTCTGCAACTAAGGGTATGAGTGTTCCTGATAACGTTATAGAAGATCGTGGCAGACAAGCAGCTCATCCATTATTAGCAATAAAACGGAGGAATAAACGATGGCGGTAAGTATAGACGATCCCGTGTTTGTTAAGGCTCTTGCTACTCAAAAATTATTAGAAACGGAGTTTGCTACCCGAGATCTTAATAACATTGAGTATGATAAGATAATGAATTTAGATTGGGAATACTCTGGTAGTTTAGAAGGGTTTGATACTGTTATACCTACAGTTTCCCCATCTATCCGTAATCGCATCCTAGGTATGAAGCGTTTATTAGACGGTACAGATGTTATAACTAAAGTGTCGTCATATGAACTTGATTTTGATGCAGACTCTTTAGAGCGGTCTTTGAACCGGTGGTTTAGGCAAAGCTCTAAACTGTCACGCAAGAACATCTTATCCGATATGGCGTTATCTGCGTTGTTATATGGTGAAATTCAAGTAGGCTTAGATAATACTAAAACGTTGTCTGAGCAGGTTGCAGATAGCCGTAAAGCCAGAGCCAAAGATATTGCTGATAAAACGCCTTTCCTTATTAAGACTTGGCATCCTAATCAAGGGAGGTACCATTTTGATGATTTTGGTCTCACTGTATTCACTAGGAAAATTGATACTACGTGGGGAGCTGTACAGGATAAGTTTGGAAATTACCTAACACCTGAGCAGCAGGAGAAAACATCTACAGATACATGTGAACTAGTATTATACTGGGATCTCGAATTTCATTTGGCATGGGTGGATGGCATTCCCTTATACAAAGAAGTTAATAAATCACATGAGATTCCTGTAGAGGTACAGTTAGTAGATGGTTCACAACTTTATTCTAAAATAGAAGACCAACGGCAAGCTGTATTATACTCAGTTAGTAAAGCAGGATATTTTGATCAGCAATGCCAGCTGCTTACATTGATGGCATCTATTATTTTTGCAATGGGTATGTCACCAATGTACCGGCATCAATTACCTCCACAGGATGAAAATCGTAAGCTTCATATTGATTATAGTATTCCGGGTTTTCCAGTAGATTTGTTGCCAGGAGAAACATATGAACCAATAGATAATCGTGGGCTCATAGACCCTGCAGTTAGAGAGTTATATATGAGTAATGAGCGTGCAATTGAGCAGGCTACTATTTATGATACTGGATTAGGTGCTCCGGTAGAATCAAATATTGCATTCTCTACGGTATCTCTGCTGGCTCAGCAAAGTCGTTTGCCTTTATCAGGACCGCAGCATGCTTTATCTTCAATTGTTGCTGCTACATTTGAAATGCTAGTACGGCTATTAAAAACTAATAAGACAGCGTTTAAAGCTAATGGTATTGATATTGATCCTAGTAAGTTACCGCCTGACTTTGAGATCAATGTTACAGTAGATATTAAGTTACCGCAGGATAAATTACAGCTTGCTAATATCGCACATTTACTGAAGGGTGATGGTCTTGTTGATGATGAGTGGCTCCAGTCCAATATTCTTAATATTACTGATACTACTCAAGTTAATCGTAATATTATTAAGAATAAATTGTACACTGCGCTTAGTGATGCTAAGATTGCGGCGTTAGTGCAGGAGTATATTGCAAGCATACAAGGTAAACTTGGAACACCTCCACCTTCGTCATCTACATCAGGAGTTACTGATTTAGCCAAAGGTCAAGCTGGACAACCTGCACCAATGGGTGGAATAGGCCAAGCTGGGCAGCCTCCAGAAGAAATGCTAGGTATGGCGGCAACAGGAACTCCACCAGAAGGTTTATTAGGTCCAGCGGCTCAAGGCGGTATGTTACCGAGTCAAGGACGAAATAATGTTCCTATGGAGGGTATGCTATGAAACCCGATGCTGATAGCATTGATGATATCTTTAATGAAGTACAAGCAGATGTGGATGAGTGGCTAGAAAAAGCTATGGCTTCTTTTCAGTCTGGACCTATTAATAGAGTTGCAGATATGATTTGGAATAAGCAGCCAGAAGAAATTAAAAAGGCTACTGAGGCTCAGATGCCAGAAGTAGCAGCCAATCTTAATAAGTTACGAACAAAGAGAGGATAATATGAAAGAAGGTGAAGGAGTAGTAAAAGATAAACCGAAATCAACACCTAGTAGTGTTGCTGCTGCTAGTAGATCATTTTCAACTGGGCCTAGTCCTGCGAGTTCTGTAGCAAGCAGAGCGCCTGGTGTAATGGGAATAGGTGGTGCACGGGCTACGCCTGTAGCAACTCGTACATATGCACCTGTAGCATCACGCACTTATGCTCCAACAGAAGAGCCTCCTGGACCACAGCGTGTAGATAAGTTTTCAGACGCTCTTAATTCTTTACCCACGGTATCTAGTGCTACTGGAGCTTTAGGTAAAGCTGGAAGTGTACAGAGTGAGCCGTTATTGAGTTCTAAGGGTATATCTGTGGATTCTTTACGGCCTTTTTCAGTAGCAAATCCTTCCAGGGCATTTGGTTCAGAGCGTAATTTAGTCACTTTACCTGATCAAGGATTAAATTATACTAAAGAGTTTGAAAAACTAGGTAATATTTCTGTACCTAGTAGAAATCCAACTACTGTATTTAGTAAAGGCCCAGGGTCCTCTACTCCAGCTAGCTTGGCTAAACCCGCACCTGTACCTAAGTCTTCAGGAGATATGGGTGTGACAAATACTATACAGAATAGATCGGAAGAGCGTCGTGTAGGGAAAGAGTGTAGATCTCGGTGGT
>CALBTS010000708.1 GCA_937968035.1 uncultured Methanomethylovorans sp. | reverse complement strand
ATGCACTATCATTTCAGAAGGTCCAACTTCATCATACATAATAAAACCTCATACCAGATTCCTGGCTGTTTTGTTGGGGAAACCTTTGTAATCTTTTCTGAGCGGCCATTCGCCAAGCAGTTCCTGAGGAAGCACCAGAGGCCGAAGGTCCGGGTGATTGAGATATTTAACACCGAAAAGTTCGTAGGTTTCTCTTTCGTACCAGTTGGCATTCCAGTATACAGGAACAACAGACTCTATTTCAGGATCGTCCCTTGGCAATATGGCTTTTAAGATCAGCACTACAGGGTGTTCATAAGAACCGATAACATATACCACTTCGATCTCGTTCCTTTCAGGATGATCGACACCTAATTCACAACAGAGATGTCCGAAAGAAAGTTTTTCCTTGAGATACTGACATATATCCTTCACGCTTTCAGGCTTTACTTTAGCAAGGATCCTGATATCAGATTCCACCTGTGCATCACAGATGACGCCTGGGAACTGACTGGAAAGGGAATCTATTATAGCTTTAGCATCCATATGATCACCTCAGTATTCAGTACCTTTGTCCTTCTTTGCGACGATCTTCTGCTGCAGCTCGTAAAATGCCTGAATAAGTGCCTCACATCTTGGGGGGCAGCCCGGAACATAGATGTCTACCGGAAACACTTCATCTATGTTCTGACGAGTGCTATATGATTCAAAAAATGGGCCGCCGCTGATCGCACAGTCCCCAAAGGCTATGATCCATTTTGGTGCTGGCATCTGGTCCCATACCCTCTTAAGTGCAGGGAAATATTTCTTTGTCACGTACCCGCTGATGATCAGTACATCGGCATGCCTTGGAGAGTTCCTCGGAATGATACCAAAACGATCGGTGTCATAGTGTGCCATACCTGTGGAAAGCAATTCCACACCACAGCAACCCATGGCATTCACAGTGAACCAGAGAGAGTTCTTCCTTCCCCAGTTAATGATATCCTGTGCCTTTGTTTTCTTTAAGAAGTCACTGATAGCACTAGTGCTTGTGGTCATGACACCTGGTATCTCTTCTTGCATGTCATCTTTATTATTAGCGGAAACAGGCTCTACTTCTGCCATTTAAGCGCCTCCTTCTTGATAAGATATAAGTATCCGAACAATACAACGAAAATAAAGATCAGCATTTCAATGGTTGCTACAATCGTTATGCTTGGTTCTCTGAAAATAGTAGCCCAGGGATACAAAAAAAGGACCTCTATATCGAACAAGACAAATGCAATGGCATACAGGTAATACTCAACATTGAACTGGATCCTTGCACTCCCAGTGGGAACGGAACCCGCCTCATATGTTTCATATTTTACAGGAGATTTGCTCCTCGGACTTAACTGCTTCACAAGAAGCATGGTCACCGGAGGCATTAAAAGCGCCACTACAAGAATTATCGCAACCGGAATGTAACTGTAAATTATGTTGCTAACATCGATTATTCCTGACATAGTGATTCACCTAAAGATTATAAATACATATAGGTTATTTGTATAATTCTCTTTTTATGAAAAAGAGTATACTGTAACCTATTTTCAATGAATGTAGGTTCAGAATACGTTAAAGGTAATTAAATTTTGTGTTATGGCAAGTTTCAATAAGCCTTTTTAGCTATGTTTTTGCCATAAAGAAATCACCATTATACGGAAAATATGACTTTATAGCAAATAAAAAAAGCTCAGCTTCTTATCAGAGCTGAGGAGAGTAATATTTCTTGATCACAGTATCGCACTCGGAGCAGGAAACCACCATCCATTCCCCTACATCCGTACGCACATATTTTTCAAATATCGAAGAACCACAATTCGGACATACATAATAGTCCTTGAAGTAGTAATGATAGAAATGTGGCGTAGTTTCAAGCCACTTAAGTACCATTTGCATGTGTGCGAAGTATTTCTGCTTAAGAGGAGCAGCATTGCTCTCAAGGGCACCCTGTACACGACTGGATACCTGCCTTATATGGCTTTCAGATTTTTCTGTTAGCTTCTTGTAGTCCGATATATACTTAATCGTGTGGTCCAGATATTGCAGATAGGCCTTATGTGCCTTGGGTTCCCTTTTCCATATGGTGCGTATGAAATATTCTCCCATCACATCTTCCAGGATATCTGCACAGGTCGTACAGATATTATAATCCTTGAAATGACGGGAATCCTGCTCACCCCCGCATATAACACATGATTCCATTATGCCACCCCTGATGATCCTGAACTTATCAAGTGATAGATATCGGCTTCATGGCTTCCCGGGTGAACATTATGGGAAATATGTTCAGCACTGCAAGCAGATCCCCACTGTGCACCTTCCCGGACTCCTGCCCCAGCACATAAGCGTATGTGATAGTACGTTCAGTGTCCACTGGCTTGGCACCTCCATCTGTACCCACCTTTATCAGAGAAACTACCGCATGGTGAGTAAATGTGCAAGGCATGGCGATCGTATCAGGTTCGATCTTGATCTCCTTCACACGCAGTTTTTTGAACTCACCGGCCCGTATGTCTGCATCCTCGGTGGCTATCACCATTTCCCACTTTGCTCTTGTGGCGATGGTGAATTCGTAAGTTGCGGCGTTTATCTTCTTACATTTGATGTCACCGTTCTCACGGCAAACGACCTGAACTATTTCCTGCTTCATTTCATCACCACAAATAGTTGGTCTATTCTAGTACAAATAGATTTCGAAAAAACATCATTAATAATCATTATATAACATGACGAAAAAGTATAATTTATTTTTTTAGCATAACACATGTTTTCTCTTTATGACATTTAGTAGTGAGAAGACTGTTAGATTCAAGCACACCATCAATATTATTAAGCACATGGATAACATTCTCTTTCAATGAATGAATATCATATGTCCTCACTTTCAATAAAAGATCATAAGGCTCCAGAAGTTCATATATCTCAAGCACATCATTGACATTCTTAAGTTTATTAATAACACTTATCCTTTTACTCTGATCTATCCTAAGACCAATATAGGTCGTTATATTCAAGCCGACACTCGCAGGATCGATCAAAACGGTGAATTGCTTGACAACCCCACTGCTCTGAAGTTTTTCTATCCTCTTATGAACAGTGGATGTAGCAAGCCCAAGATCACTGGCAATTTCAGTGCTGTGGATCCTGGAATTCTGTGTGAGGTGTTCCAAAATGGCAAAGTCAAGATCATCCATATTAATATATTTATTAATTCATAGTATATGATATTTTTCTTTAAACTCCCAGAATGGATCAATTTGACATAATAAGCAAAAAACAAGAAACATATAAAACATAAATAATAAAAACCATATATAATTATGTAGATGACAATGTTTTTGTTCATTGAATGATTCTATATTGCATGAATGGTGTATAGCCAATGGAAATCAATAAAAGATGTGTCGGATGCGGTCAGTGTACTGCGTTCTGTCCGAAAGAAGCTATTATTGTAAAAGGGAATGCCTGTATTACTGCAGATTGCATCCAGTGCAAAATATGTATGGCCTACTGTCCGATGAAAGCTATCGAGGAAAGTGCATGAAAGTTTTAGTGATCGGTTCAGGACTTGGAGGTCTTCTTAGTGCTGCCTGGCTTTCGCGGGCAGGCCACGAAGTGGATGTTTTTGAGCGACTTCCCATTACAGGTGGAAGGTTCACTAACATTCAATATAAAGGGTTCCAGCTATCTACTGGCGCTTTACATATGATACCTCATGGCCCGACTGGTCCTCTGGGCACCTTACTGAAGGACGTGGGAGCGGACGTACAGATCGTACGTGCCGATCCTATGGCCATCATCCGTATCCCAATAGAAAAAGATGCCACGGATTATGCACATGGTTTCCGGGACATAGATTTCCATGATTTCAGAAAACGCTTTTCTCTGCTGAATAAGATAAAACTGGCGATCCTCATAACCACTACACGTATCTTTCCTCCGAAAAAGGGTTCAATGGAAGAGTGGTGCTCCAAGAACCTTAAAGGGGAATGGGGCCTAAGGATAGCTGACTCTTTCTGCGGGTGGGCATTAAGCCTGAAGGCTAAAGACGTACCAGCTGCGGAAGTATTTGAGATAGTTGAGAACATGTATAGATACAGTGGTTCCGGAATACCGCTCGGCGGCTGTAAAGGAGTTACTGACGCTCTTATTGAAGTAATATCCTCCTGTGGAGGAAAGATACATACCTCTTCAGAAGTTTCCCGGATAATTACAGAAAAGCAGAAAGCTGTGGGAATAATAGCTGATGGGAAAGAGTACCGCGGAAACATTGTGATCAGTGATATAGGCCACATGGAAACAAGCAGGCTATACGATACAAATGTACTGACCGGAGATACTGAGAATTATCTAGAGTCCATTAAAGAATTGAAACCTTCTGCTGGTGTCAAGATCTGCCTTTCATCGAACGAGCCGCTTATTGGCCATGCAGGCGTGCTGCTGACACCTTATGCCCGACGGGTAAATGGTATCAACGAAGTGACAAATATTGATCCTTCTCTTGCACCTCCTGGAAAACATCTGACAATGGCACATCAATGCGTAGAATGGGAAAAACTTGACAGCCTGGAAGAAGAAATAGACCTTGGCCTAAGTGATCTGTCCGACATCTTTGCAGGCAGGGATTATGAGGTACTTCTCATACAATCATATTCAGGGGAATGGCCAGTAAATCGGTCGTCCTCCGGTACGGACCTTACAAATAAGACTCCCATTGAAGGCCTTTATGTAGTGGGGGATGGGGCAAAAGGCAAAGGAGGCATAGAGGTCGATGGTATTGCACTTGGCGTAAGAAATGCCATGAAAGACATCCTGAACCAGGGAAACTAATCGATAGATTAAATTTGTGGTAACCTATATAGTCCAACGAAAGCACATGACAGATTTTGTTACATTTTCCCGTAATGTATTCATACCCGTGACCAATGTATGCAGGAACAGGTGTGGGTATTGTACATTCAGACGTGAACCCGATGAGCCTGGGTCATGCTTCTTGTCACCAGAGGATATTATCCCAATACTCAAAGAAGGAAAAAAGGCAGGCTGTAGTGAGGTGCTTTTTACATTCGGAGAATATGCCGAAGAGGTACCCGAATATAAGAAATGGCTTGAAGAACTGGGTTATTCTTCTAACGTGGAGTACGTTATAGATCTATGTAAGCTGGCAATTAAGATCGGTCTTTTGCCGCATACAAATGCCGGTGTCCTGAACTATATGGAACTTGAATCCCTGAAACCCTGGAATGCAAGCATGGGGCTCATGCTGGAAACAACGGGTATGGTAGCAGCTCATTTAAATTGTCCGGGGAAACAGCCAGATGTGAGGATCAAGACCATCAAATATGCCGGTGAGTTGCAAATACCGTTCACAACTGGCATACTGGTTGGGATAGGGGAGACCCTGGACGATCGGATAGACTCTCTGCAATGCATATCCAATCTGCATGCGGAATATGGACACATTCAGGAAGTAATAGTTCAGAACTTCATTCCAAAACCTGGAACGTTTATGGAAAAACACGCTTCTCCAACCATAGAAGAGATGATCCAGATGGTTTCTATTGCAAGGGAAATATTACCTGCCGATATAGCCATTCAGGTTGCCCCTAACTTAATAGACCCATATTTGCTTGTCCAATGTGGAGCGACAGACCTGGGAGGCATATCCCCCACGACCATCGACTGGATCAATCCTGAAACAGAATGGCCTACTGTGGATAACCTGAGAGAACTGCTCAAAGACATACCTCTGAGGGAAAGGCTGCCTATTTATCCTGATTATATAAAAAAAGGATGGTACAGTAAGAACTTGAAGTCACTTATCAGATCCATGGCCGACAACGAAGGTTATAGAAGATCCCGGTGAATAAGGGCGTTCTGTTATTTTAGATAATGATTTATATTTTGAACAAATTGAGCATACTATTCCAATACACTGGTCTGGTCATACTATGATGTCAAAGATCGATGAAGAGCTGGTGGAAAGAGCGTATAGCGGAAAAACCAGCAGTGAAGATGCGCTCTTACTTCTGGATGCTGAACCTTTTGAACTATTCAGGTTTGCTGATAATCTGCGGTACGAAGCAGTCGGTGATATTACTACCTACGTAGTTAACCGCAACATTAACTTCACTAACCGTTGCATCGGAAGATGTGGTTTTTGTGCGTTCAAAGAAAAGAACGGATACATCCTGAAGAATGAAGAGATACTTGCCAAGGTAGAAGAAGCACACAAAGCAGGTGCAACTGAGGTTTGTATTCAGGGTGGTCTCTTACCGAACGCCGGTCTTGAGCTATATACCGGTATCCTAGAAGCAGTGAAAGAAGAATATCCTTCAATTCATATACATGCATTCTCTCCAATGGAAGTTTATCATGCTGCAAGGACCAGTGACCTTAGCATCAGACAGGTATTACATGAACTGAAAAAATCAGGTCTTGGAACCATGCCTGGCACTGCTGCTGAGATACTCTGCGACCATGTCAGGAAAGAACTGTGCCCTGGAAAGCTCCTGACCTCCGAATGGATAGATGTGGTCACCTCGGCTCACAGAACAGGTATACGTACGACTGCTACAATGATGTACGGACATATCGAATCCTGGCAGGACAGAATAGAACATATGATGATAGTAAGGGATATCCAAAAAGATACCGGTGGCATCACCGAATTCGTGCCCCTGCCATTCATGCCTTATAATAATCCCATAGGTAAAAAAATGATAGAGGAAGGGCGCTATGCCACCACAGGCATCGATGACCTCAAAGTATATGCGCTCTCTCGTATAATCTTCCATAAACATATCAGTAATGTCCAGGCAAGCTGGGTGAAGCTTGGAAAAAAGCTGGCCCAGGTAGCTCTCTATTGTGGAGCGAACGATCTGGGGGGAACGCTCATGGAAGAGAGCATCTCGACTGCGGCTGGTGCAAACAATGGCACTTCGATCTCCGTACAGGAACTTGAATGGATGATCAGGGGTGCAAACAGGATCCCAAAACAAAGGACCACACTCTACGAGATCGATAAAATAGAAAAAACGTCTCTTGGCAATCGCCCAAGGGAGGCTGGCAATGCAGTTATTTATTCCTGAGGATACGAGGGAGAAGGCCTATGAGGGAGAAATTGCCCTGAAGGATGCCCTTGAACTGGCAGAACTGTCTCCTCTGGCACTTTTTAACTTTGCAGATGAAATTCGTTCAAGTACTGTAGGTGATGTGGTCACATATGTTGTGAACAGGAACATCTACATTACCAATATGTGCAGGGGAAACTGCGGTTTCTGTGCTTATCGTGCTGAAAAGGGATTCATGCTAAACATGGAACAGATACTTGAAAAAGTATCAGAGGCCAGTGAGGCCGGTGCAGTGGAAGTATGTATCCAGGGAGGATTCCTGCCTCAGCTTGATATAGATTACTATACTTCTGTTGTAGAGAACATAAAGGAAGCATTTCCAAAGATAAGCATACATGGTTTTTCTCCGATGGAGATATTCTATGCATGCGAGAACAGAGGCGTTTCCCTTGAAGAAGCCTTTGAAAGGCTTAAAGCTGCAGGTCTAGATACTTTGACAGGCACTTCGGCAGAGATACTCTCTGACAGAGTGCGCAGGATAATATGCCCCAAAAAACTGAGTACAGACCAGTGGATAAATACTATAATGACCGCTCATCAGGCCGGACTTAGAACCAACTCCACTATAATGTATGGCCATGTGGAAACCCTTGAAGAGCGCCTGAACCATCTCTTTATTCTGCGCTCAATACAGCAAAGGACAGGAGGTTTCACGGAATTGGTACCTTTACCTTTTATGCCTTATAACAACCCGATAGGTGAGAATATGCTCTCTCAGGGTAAATTCATGACCACTGGCATCGAGGATCTGCGTTTCTATGCCCTGGCACGGATAATCCTTAATGGACATATTGATAATATCCAGGCAAGCTGGGTCAAGCTTGGAAAGAAACTGTGCCAGGTAGCATTGCATTGCGGTGCCAACGATCTGGGCGGCACGCTCATGGAAGACAAGATATCCACAGCTTCCGGAAGCACTAACGGAGAATACGTTCCACCTGCTGAGATAGAATGGATCATCAGGTCTTCAGGCAAGATCCCAAAACAAAGAA
Source organism: uncultured Methanomethylovorans sp. (assembly GCA_937968035.1). Taxonomy (GTDB): domain Archaea; phylum Halobacteriota; class Methanosarcinia; order Methanosarcinales; family Methanosarcinaceae; genus Methanomethylovorans. The sequence continues at coordinate 5,155 of CALBTS010000708.1, read as the reverse complement.
ATGCTCTTTATGAAGAGGTATGAATGCGCGCTGTCATCCCATACAAACAAGAGAATGCAAAATCCCGGCTTGCTCCTGTGCTCACCCTGAAAGAGAGAGAACAATTCGTGGAATTGATGTTAAGGGATGTAGTATGTTCCCTGAGAGAGGCAGGAGTGAAAGATATAGATATCCTTGCAACATCCGAATATAGTTCGCTTTTCGACCTGGATGTGAATTTTGTGATCGATCCTGCTGATCTGAACGAATCGATCAATAAATATCTTGAGAGACTGGATCAGCCAGTACTTATAATAATGGCAGACCTTCCTCTTGCCAGGCCAGAACAAGTTAAAGAGATAATTTCCTCTGAAGAAGACGTGGTGATCGTGCCTGGCAAAGGCGGCGGAACTAACGTGCTTTTCATAAAGGGACCAGCTGGATTCCATGTCCGTTATTATGGAATGAGCTTTCGTAACCACTGCACCATAGCTAAAGATATGAACTGCTCATTGAGAATATACGATTCGTTCCTGCTGAGCACAGATATCGATGAACCACATGATATTGTGGAAATTCTCCTGCACGGACGCGGGCTTTCTTTTGGGTATGTACAGAAGAAGTTCGAACTGGAAAGTGGCAGAGCACGTGTAAAGCTTAGCAGCCTTCACTGAATATGATGTATCCGAGGCTGTAAGCGACAAAAGATATAAGGTTGAATACATTATTAGGGTACGTTAAGTTATGCGATCTCAAATTTACAGGTGATAATTGTGTCCATTGAAGTGAACAGGTATAAATGTGGATATTGTGGTGCATGTGTGGGCGTGTGTCCGGCGGGAGCCCTGGAGCTTGTGGAGACGTGGATAGAAGTGGATATGAACTGTACCAGATGTGGCCTGTGTGCCAAGATCTGCCCGGTAGGAGCTATCAAGGTGATCCGATGAAAGATAATTATGATATCATTGTCGTAGGTGCCGGACCTGCTGGTTCCATAGCTGCAAAGACAGCTGCGGAAAAAGGACTTAGTGTCCTGCTGATAGAAAAACGCCAGGAGATCGGTGACCCGGTACGATGTGCGGAGGGTGTGAGCAAACTGGCTCTTAAAAAGCACATTGAACCAGATCCCAGATGGATATGTGCTGATATGAAAGGGTCCAGAATATTCTCTCCCGACGGTACGAGTATACAGATGGCTGAAGAGATAGCCGGCGGAGAAGTAGGCTATGTGCTGGAAAGAAAGATCTTTGACCGGGCGCTTGCCTATGAAAGCGCAAAGGCCGGTGCCGAAGTGATGGTCAAGACCAGAGCTACAGGCCTTATAATTGAGAACGGATCTGTATGTGGTATCAAGGCCATGCACCTTGGAGAGGAATATGATATCAGCTCCAAGATAGTGATCGGTGCAGATGGAATGGAATCCAAGGTAGGCAGATGGGCAGGTATCGATACTTCTTTAAAACCTTCGGACATGGAAACCTGTGTGCAGTATCTTATGAGCGGCGTCAATATCGATCAGGAATACTGCCAGTTCTATGTGGGCAAGAAAATAGCACCTTGTGGATATATCTGGATATTCCCTAAAGGCGGGAATATGGCTAATGTGGGTATCGGTATACTTGGAAGCGAGTCCGGCGAAAAAAGAGCCGTTGACTACCTTAATGAATTTGTAAAAGAAAAACTCCCAGAGGCTTCTATCATTGAAATTGATTATGGCGGAGTACCTGTGAGTGGAACAGTTGAACGTACCATAGCCAACGGTCTTATGCTGATCGGCGATGCGGCAAGACAATCCGATCCAGTCACCGGAGGCGGCATCATCAATGCCATGGAGGCAGGTGAAATAGCAGGTGAAGTGGCTTATAATGCAATACTTGCAAATGATGTTTCCACAAGATCTCTCCAGGAATATGAAGATCGATGGAGGGCAACTATTGGCAAGGCAATCGATAATGGCCTGATCGTCAAAGACACTTTTGTGAAGTTCACGGATGAAGACCTGAATTCCCTCGCACATTCCTTAAAGGGTGTGAACTTCAACAAGATGAGCCTTATCGATTTGCTGTATGCTCTTTTCAAGGCAAATAAAAAGCTTTTGTGGGACTTGAGAGTGTTGTTCAAGAATGTTGTGAAAAATGAACTTGACATGTAACCAAGGGTCATAAAAAATACCAGTGCATAATACATATGCATTGGATGCTTTTTACTTTTTCCAGAACTCAGGGGTGAACAATACCACCACTGTAAATACTTCAAGTCTGCCTATCCACATATTAGCTATAAGTATGACTTTTGCCAGGGCTGGCATTGCGGAAAAACTGCCCATCGGTCCAACAAGATTGAATCCCGGACCGATGTTACCCAAAGTAGTTATGGATGCAGTGAGGGAAGTTAGAATATCCACACCCATAAGAGTAATAAAGAATGTACTGGCCAGGAATATAAGGAAATAGATCACCACAAAGGATATGATCTCCTGCATTATGTTTTCTGTAACGGTCTTTCCATTGAATTTTATAGGCTTTACTGCTTTTGGATGAATGGACTTGAAGAGTTCCCATCTGGCATATTTCAGTAACAACAACACCCTTATTGCTTTTGGACCACCCGCTGTTGATCCGGCACATCCTCCGATGAACATTACAAGTAACAGCACTATCCTTGAAGAATCGGGCCACAAATTGAAATCCGTACTGGCAAAACCCGTGGTTGTAAGGAGAGATACTACCTGGAACACTGAATAACGCAGACAGGTAAGGGGATCTGCACCTGTGCCATACCTCAATGCAAGAATGAGCATAGCACTTGCCAATAAAACCACAGCTGTATAGAACTTGAATTCTTCATCCTTTAATATAATTTTGTGATCAGTATATAGTGTTCTGTACAGCAAGGCAAAGTTTGCTCCTGCTATGAACATAAAAACTGTGATTATAGCTTCTATTAAAGGACTATCAAAAGCCGCAATACCCAGACCATAAGGAGAAAAGCCTCCAGTCGCCATCGTGGTGAACGTATGTGTAACAGCATCATAGGTTGACATCCCAGCCTGATGTAATGCAGCGATCTGTAAGGCCGATAGCACCACATATACCATCCAGAGGATCTTAGCTGTATCTCTTATCCTGGGTTTTATCTTGTCCTCTGTAGGGCCGGGAGCTTCAGCACGGATAAGCTGCCTGCCTGCAATAGCTAATTTAGGAAGAATCGCAACGAACAAGACAATGATACCCATTCCACCTATCCACTGGATAAAACTCCGCCAGAAAAGAATACTGCGTGAATGGCTTTCTATGTCGTCAAGGATACTTGCACCAGTGGTAGTAAAACCAGACATGGTTTCAAAAAAAGCGTTAAGGGGAGATATACCTTCGACAATGAATGGGATGGCACCGAAAAACATAGCTGTTAACCAGCTGAGAGCCACAATAGCAAAAGCTTCCCTGAGCTTCCAGTCATCATCTGACTTGTAGCGTGACCAGAGATATATACCCGCGATCTCTGTTAAGCCTATGCCTACAAGAAAAGGAACAGGAGATTCATGATAATAAAAAGCCAAAATCAAAGGAACTATCATCATAAGTCCCAGGAAACGCAGGAGAGTTCCCAATACGTTCAGTATGACCTTTGAGTTCATGGACCACCCACATCACTTGAAAAGTTTTTCCACTGCCTCTATGGAAGAAGGAAGAGAGAATACCACTACTCTGTCATTTTCCTGGATCACCTGACTGCCACGGGGAACTATTGTCCTGCCATTATGAACGATCATGCTTACGATCGCACCTGCAGGGAATTTCACATCACGTAATGGTTTGCCCACTATTTTTGACTTGCCTGAAGCAGTATATTCGATGATCTCAGCTTTTTGCCCTTCGATGGTAGTGATGGCCTCAATGCCTGTTCCCATGGTCAGTTTAAGCACCTCGTTGACAGTTGCTCCCCTGGGACTTACCGCACTGTCCACACCGACCATTTCAAACAGAGAGATGTAATCAGACCTATCCGACCTGGCAATAACTTTCTTAACTCCCAGTTTTTTAGCTATAAGGGAGCATAAGAGGTTCTTTTCATCACTATCCGTAACGGAAACGACCACATCCATCTCATTGATACCCTCATCCTTCAGCAGGTTGATATCTGTTCCGTCACCATTTAATACAAGAACCCCGGAAAGTTCGTCTGCGATCTCTTCACAACGGGTCTTGCGTGATTCTATTATCTTAATATCTGCCTCACTTTTACCAATGAGCTTCGCAAGATAAAAACCAACTATGCCACCACCTATGATCATAACCTTACTGCGTCTGCCAACGACCTCTCCCAGAAGTCCCCGTATGTCTTTCATTGCAGAAGGCTGACCTATCACTACTATGTGATCGTTCTCCAGGATAGAATCCTCGCCATGAGGAATAATTACATCATCTTTCCGGAAAATTGCACTTATTATACAGCAATCAGTAAGATGAAGGTCTTTCATCATCTTATTGGCAAAATAGCTTCCTTTGGAAACCACCAGCTCCATCATTTCCACTTTGCCTTCTGCAAATGATTCAGCATCAATGGCAGACGGTATTGCAAGTATCTGTGCAACTTCAGAAGCCATAGCAAGCTCAGGACATATCATCACATCGATCCCTATACTAACACGCTTAGCTATTGGCTTATCAATGTAATCGGGATTGCTTACCCTTGCCAACGTCTTAAGTTTACTTTTATCTCCTGCAATGAGCTTGGAAGCCATGCATGCTACGATGTTGACCTCATCGGAACCAGTGACAGCCATCAGGATGTCAGTCCCTTTGATAAACTTGGACAATATAGATACATTCGCGCCATTGCCCTGAATGACCTGGACATCCAGCTCATCAACCCGCTTACAGGCTTCTTCATCCTGTTCTATGACTATTACATCATTAGTGGCATACAGCGATTTTGCTATATGATAGCCTACTTCCCCTGCACCTATGATAATAGCTTTCATGAAATCCCTTCAGATAAATATTTCAACATATATATAAAAGCGTACATCTGGAGGATAGGCATTTATGCCGATATTGGCTTTAAACATTGTTGAAAAAAACAGAAAAAAAATAGTTATGAATTTAAACAATTGTCCTGACTATGAGGTGAAAGCATCTTTCATTTTATCAAATATGCCTGAATGTTTATTTTT
>CALBTS010000707.1 GCA_937968035.1 uncultured Methanomethylovorans sp. | reverse complement strand
AACAGGGCCAATCGCCGGAGATAAACCGATCGTATATATTCCGGATTATTATTTAAAATGGAATATTCGAATGTTTCCCTCTTCAGCGGGGTAACCCCTCCCTCGTTATATACCAGCCTTTCAAGTATTTTTCCTCTTTCTACTACTTTACTGGATAAAGGAGAATAAGTGGATTTTTGCAGGTCTATGCTTACACTATTTTCATCTAATGTATTATCATGATTCGTAAAAGTGTATTCAGTGCGGCCGTTCCCACTCTGGTACTCCGCAACTTTTGAATAGCTGACGCTCCCGCCTTCAGCATTACTTGACACGGGTAAGAGCGAGTTTGAAAAGAATCTTTCTGCAGTGTATGTATTTCCGTTGAATAATTTTCCTTGATAATTGCTCCAATAGTATTGTATTTCTCCATTTAGAATGCCGGGCAAATAAGTATAGTGGGTTGAATAAGAATTTGTCCCGTCATTTTCGATGATTTCTTTTGCGCGTAACCCGCCGCCGGTTTTTTCAGCAGATGATTGTATAGACAATGCTCCTGTCCCTACATTTCTTTTCACAACCCGGTTATACTTATTAGGTTCATACAGAAATTTCTTATAGCCGCCCGTAGGGTATCGGATTTCTTCCAGTATTCCGGCCTGCTGATACGCAGGGTCCGGTTCCCTAAAGGCGAAATACGCGGACATACTTGAGGACGATGCGGGATCAACCACAGCTACCTTATTGTTATAATACCCCCAGTGATCGTATTTTGTATCCAAAAAGCCTGGGATTTGTATGGTTGTATTATATACAAATGACAGGAATGGAATGGTTTTGGTTCCGCTTTCTTCATTAATGGAAGAGAGCTGTAACCTTGTGCTTAAGCTTTCATTGTACTGAAATTTAAAGCTTTTGTATGATGGTATAATAATCTCATCAAGTTTACTTGTTTTCAAATAATTGTAATCTATAATCTTCTCCCCTAATGGAGTATATCCAGATATAATCGGAAGTTGCCCTTCAAATACCGGAATATAGATGTATCTGTCCCAGCCTTGAGCGACATCATAAAGGAAGTTGTGTATTTCATTATAATTATACCTTAGCGTTGCCGAATTTGAACGGTTAAACTCAATTACTTCATTAGGGGTGCTGATCTCTGACAAAAATACCGGCCTGATAAATTTGCCGTTTATCCGATCCCCGGCTGAAAAACTACTTGCTGACACCCTGCCCCCGAATATCCATCCAACTCCAGATGTCGCATGACCGGACATCTTGTTTACACTGTAATACTTTGAGAAATTAACCCATGTGTCGCCTATTTCGTAATTGAATTCAACCGTATCATTTTTGGGTGAAACGATCTTTGCCAAATACCAGGCCGAAAATTCTTCAATGAAAAACTGCTCAAAAAAATCTGCGGTAATTTCAATTTCTCTGAAATAATCCGTGTAGATATTCAAAGTGCCGTCTTCATCCTTATGATACACGCCAAAATAATACTTGGTCCCATCCGGAGCCGTAATGCAAAAACCCATAATTCGGGAAACCCTCCATTGAACAAATCCATCAATGTAGCCTCCCATGCCATTGGGCAACATGTTACTTTTATAATAAGTAAATGATAAAGGCGATGGATTGTTTATATTAAAAGCCACTCTGCCATCATATATAGGGATGTTTATATAAACCAACATATCAACAATGTATCGCTTATCCGTACAAATAACCTGGCCATTCTCATTGATATAGAATTTTCCGCTATGGCCGCAAAAGTTGAACATAAATTCATCGGGCTCAAGCTCAAACATCTGATTCTTTGCCCAGCTCTCTATTTGTGATGGAGTATTCCAATTAGCATTTCTTATGGCTGGTGTATTAAATGCGTAACCCACAGGATATTGGTTTAGCAGATGGTTTTGCCCGCTTGCTCTTAAAAAAATCTCTTCCTCTACGTATGTTTCATCAGGGGCTCCTTTTACAATGCGACTAACCATTCCGCCAGCCCTTAGCGACCAATTCTGCCCTACCCACGTGGGCTGAGCGTCAACTTTAACTCCGGAGGCGTCATAAGCCAGGGAAATTGGAACCTCTATCTCGCCATGTTTTAACGTATAGATTGGCACATTGATGTTCACCGTCCCGGAACTAAGTGATACCGGAGTTTGTACTTCTTTCATCAGCGATGAGATTTCGGGACTTTGTAAAACCGGAGGCTGATAGTTCTGTTGTGCAACCATCTTACAATGCAGGGATACCACTAAGGTTAACGCCGCAAAAAGTATCTTCTTCATGTTTCTGATTTTTTTAGATCATCAGTCTGTTATTTTGAACCGGGCACCCACTTGTTCAACGCGTGATTGTACTTTTTCATCTTTACATCGGCAGTGTCCCGGGGACCCGAAGAAAAGTCGTTAACAGTGTCTTCTCCGGTAGCATCTGGCAATTTAATCTTCATTGTTTTATCAATTGTCAGATAGTTGATCAGTGCGGTATCAGCTCTTTCACTGTTGCTGCTGTCTCCCATTTTGTAGATATATACGGGCTTTGATGTGTCAACGGGCTGGAAGAAGCTCTGATTAACAGAGCTTTGCTTGTCAAAGTTCGTTTGAACTGTTGCATGGCTTTTCATATCCTTAACAATAATATTTTGGCCAACCAGCCTTGAATTGTTAAAGACCATGAAAACGAGTGCGATTAGCAGAAATGGAAGCTTGTTCATGACATTGATTATTTTAATAGTTGATGATTCGTTTGTCTGCTGGATTCTCAAATTGATTCGCTCTTGCTTAATGATTTAGACCTGGTTTGATTCATTTTTTCATACGCATATATTATGTGTAGGGCACTAGCGGGCACTTAAAACCCCCTGATTATTAATTGATTATTTCTTAAGTTTTGTGAAACTATTGTAATAGCATTTCGTAAGCATCTCTTTTACAGGAGTTTTATCCAGTGATGATACTCTGTCTTAAAATCATTGCGATAGCAGCTTCCGCAAGCCTCTGTAATCAGCAAATAGGCAGACTCTTCAAAGATTTTACAGTTTCTTTTCAAATCATCACGCATCAAAAAAACACTACAGATACTATTACTTCATATTTTCAAAGAACATTTATTAAATTATTGTCTTTTAGCGAATTAGAATAAAGAACTGCCCATATTAAAATACGCGAGGTCAGATTTTACTTTACAATAAAAGCGCCGGCAAGTTGGTATTGATGTCATAACAGTGAGGTTATCAGTGCTATACCACTATTTAAATTGCAAAAACTCCACCGAATGACTTGCCCAATGATGTAGTAATATGAATTCTATATTCACCATTCGTCCCGGATAATTGAATAGCGCCATTTTGTTGCCCTGACGGGAAGGATGCAAAAAATTCCTCTCCGGTTGTATTGTTACGAACACTAATAGTTACCGCCCCAATATCTTCATAGAAGACAAACCCGACAGACTCAGCAGAAGTGTCATAATAACAATATATGGGTGCTTCTACAACATTCCGGGGACGGATCTCTCCCGAGTCTTCTGGCACAATAATGACAGGCACCGTTTTGCTTCCATTAGAGATTTCGTAAGCAACCGCACTATTCAGGATCGAAGCTGAAAGTAAAAAAGGAATAATGAACAGATAAGAGGACTTTGTGTTCTTCATAAATTAGGTAGTTTAGTTTTGGTTATTTAGGGCTTGGCGAGAAAGTTATAAACATCTGAATGTTAATAACATACAAGAATATTTGAGAGATTA
>CALBTS010000706.1 GCA_937968035.1 uncultured Methanomethylovorans sp. | reverse complement strand
GGGACTGTGTAGTCCATGAAGATAATCAAATCTTCATTTCCTTACAGTCCCTTTTTTTTCATCCACTTGTAGAATTTATAATATATTGTATAATAGCATTTGTTCTCTAATAATCTTTTTCTATGGTTTTACTAGTAATAGGCAGCCACAGGTCTGAAAATTTGGCATCAAATGATACCAAAGTTGTTGATATTCTTATTGGAGAGTGATATAATCATCATGCTAGGAAATGAAAACTCCACTAGAATTGAGTCAAAAGAGGATGTAAAATCGTTTCTTTCGAGACTTGCTTATGTCATGGCAAAGAAAACAAAAACGATCACATTCCAAAAAATCAGAGATTCTGACAAAGGGCGTAATCCCCGTTTTACAAATAGATTTACGATTGCCTGTCTATTCCCTGATGAGTCACCGGTTGAAGCCATAGCAAGGGAATTGCAGTCACTGAATTTCAAAGAATATAGGCACACCATAAAGGACAACCTATATCCAGACAGGTCTGAGTGGCGCGTTTTTTCTCGAAAATACGCTCATGAGCCTGAGCATGTCTATATAAAATTGCGGGTTGATATCATCTCCTCAAGTTGCCGCGTACAACACGACCAGATATATGTCATGTCATTCCATTTCTCTGACCGAGTATTGAGCAAACAAGATTTTCCATATCTAGAGTAGGTGGAGTATTATGAATGTCCTGGAGCGAATAAAAAAGCAATGTGGTGCATGCCTACAAGAACATGAAGTGCAGACAATATCTCTTGAAGAGACAACGACTTTTAAGCATGTCGAAGTATCTTTTTCATCGGTCTATGAGTATTGCGAAAACACAGACATCCTAAGCGAAGACGAAGCATTGCTTAGAACCAACGATCTTTCTATGAAGAATGCCTATCGAACAAAGATGGGTCTTTTAAAAGCAGATGAAATTACAGGCATAAGGGGTAAATACTCAATTAGCCAGAAAGAGTTATCAGAACTTCTTGGTTGGGGGCAGGCAACAATCGGCCGTTATGAGTCACATCAGGTTCAAGACAAGGCTCACGACAAATTACTCAGGATAATCGATGAAGACCCGCAAAAGTATCTTGAGTTGCTTGAGGCGGGAAGGAACTTGATTAGCAAGAGGACCTATGATAAAAGCTTTTCCGCAGCCACAAAATTATTCGCTAACTCTGGAGATCAATATCTTCGCAGCTCAATTGAATCAGAATATGCCGCCATAGTCGACGGGATTTATTCCGGATATAGGGAGTTAAATCTTAACAAGGTTGTCGACATGATTAATTACTATGCAATCAAGGCGCAACCATTGTATTCAGTGAAATTGGCAAAAATGTTGTGGTATGGAGATAAATACCACTTTGATAATCAAGGACACGCAATTTCTGGCTTATTGTATCATGCAATGCCTAAGGGAGCTGTCCCAAGGTCCTATTGGAAAATCATCAACTTGGAAGGTATAAAATCCGAAGAAGTCGTGATTTGTGACAATTTATCGGTAAGATTCATACCTAAGAAGGATCATTCTTTTAAGAATTTGACTGAAGACGAAATCACGTCATTGAATCATGTAATCGAAAATTATGGGGTATATAATTCGTCCAACATCAGTGAAGTGATGCATTGCGAAGATGTCTATAAGATAACTCAGCCCAATGGATTGATTCCATTTGCTATTAACTCAAAATAACCAAGCCAAGACTTGTTTGTTCTATATCAGAACGCACGGCAGATCGGAAGAGCACACGTCTGAACTCCAGTCACCGAATACGATCT
>CALBTS010000705.1 GCA_937968035.1 uncultured Methanomethylovorans sp. | reverse complement strand
GTAAGCCTTCGGCAAACTGCATCTTGCAAGGTAAAAAAAAAGATGGTTAATTACTGGTTTTTCTTCCAGTTATGTGGAAGGAGTTCAGATAGTCGGTTGGCTTTGTGAGAAGGGATACGATCGAGCACATCACTGAGCCATGCGTAAGGATCCACCCCGTTTTGTTTACATGTACCGAAAAAGGAATATATCAAGGCAGCACGCTGGGCCCCTTCATGAGACCCGGCGAACAGGTAGTTTTTACGACCTATGGCTATTGGCCGGATGGTGTTTTCAATAAGATTATTGTCTATTTCGTACATCCCGTTGTCAAGATACCTTTTCAAGCGTTGCCATAAACTTAGGGTATAGGCCATGGCTTCGCCAATAGAACTTTTGGGTAAGGTATGCGTGATTTCTTTTTTGAGCCACGCCTCCATCCCCTGCATCACGGGTAATGCTTCTTTCTGGCGAATTTCAAAACGTTGCTCGTGCGTATAACCTCCTTCACGGCACTGGCGTTCAATTTCATAAAGCGTATGAAATTGCTTTAGTGCATAGGCGGCACGTGCACGGTCGTTGTCCAATGCGTGTTCAAATTTACGCCTGGCATGAGCCATACAGGCCAATAAGGTTATTCCCGGACGTGTTTCAAAGATGTTGTATGCAGCGTATCCATCGGTTTGTATTGTGCCTGCATAATTTTTGAGAAATGTTTCGGGGCCTTCCCTGCCACGCCCTTTTTGGTAATCAAAGTATACAATTTTGCTAACTGGCGAGTAATATGCCCAGAAATACCCTTTGTGTGTAGCCCCGGGTTTATCCTGGGTTTGAACAGGTATTGGGGTTTCATCGGCCATCAGGTAAGGGCTTTTTTGTATTTCTACCCTGGAAGCATCGTTCAAACTGTCTATTAACCTGCATGTTGACGAAAACCACCCGTTAAGGGTCGATTCCGAAAGTTCTATCCCCTGACGTTTAAATATTTGTGCCTGACGATAAAATGGAAGGTGGTCTACAAATTTGCTTACCGCTATATGTGCTAAAAGACCCGGTCCTGCATTGCTTTTTTCGACAGGCAAAACGGGCATGGGGGCTATTTTAATGCCTTCTTCACGGGGCATAGCATATTTAGGACGAATATATTTCTTTACAAACAGTTTGCCCGGGTTATATTCCAGTATTTCGGTTACCACTTCACCAATGCGTTTTGCACCGGTAAGGTCTGTTTCGGGCTCAATAGTTATCTCAATGCGTGGCAGGTTAGCTGGTAATTCGTGACGTACAGGCTGTTGTACAGGCTTGTTTTTCTTACGGGAATAACTAATTTCCTCTGTCTGGGGTTCAGGCTCCTGAGTAGACTGTAAACCCTGCCCAAAATCAAGCGAGAGCTGGCCATCGTTTGCCGGTACATACCGCTCGCTCTTGTGCCCGAAAATTATGCGTTTAAGCTGTTCCAGCTCATTTTTGAGGTAAAGATAATCCAACTCTAATTTAGAAAGAGAGGATGCCTTTGATACCATCTCCTGGTACTCTTCCCTGGTCAATAAAACGCCTTCGGATATCTCTTTCATCTGGGTCAGATTTGATATCCCGAAGGTAACTAAAAATACGCTACAACCTCAATAAAATCAATATATTTATACACATTCAGGTGTTAATAAACCGTTTTTTTCTATCGATGTTTTTTATTGAAATCCCTTCTATGATCATCATCATTTCTGACCAGCTGATTTTATAATCCATATTGCCCGGTTCATACTCGGGAAGTTCAAGTGTGCCCATCTCAAGCCGCTTATAATACAGTATAAAACCTCCGGGTTCCCAACGCAATAATTTTACACAATTACGTTGCCTGTTAATAAACACGAACACATCGCCCGACAAGGGGTCGCGGCCCAGTTTGTTCCTTACCAGCCCCGACAGGGAGTCGAACCCCATGCGCATGTCGGTAATACCGGTGTACATGTAGTATCGCAGCGTTGAACCAAGTGAAAACATACCCTCAGACTATACGGACCAGTTGGGCAATCTGCATAGCAGGCATTCCCAATGGAATATGCAGCCGTGTCCCGTTTATATATTCAATTATAATATGATCTGAACTTTTAGATTGTGGTTTTTTTGTGATAGGGACAAATCCAGCTTGGTCCTTTGGCCTATCCTGTCCTATACGCTGTTTCCAATAATAATATTTCCACTCAGGGATATTTTTCTCAAGACAGTATGATTTAATGCTCTTGCCTGATTCTTTGCACTGCTCCACCTCCCGTATCATATTCTCCCGGTTGTTTTGTTTTTGTAGCTTGTCCATGGTCTTTTTTTTTGCCACTAAGCTAATGCCCTTTCAATTTCGAGAAAAGATGCAGTTTACCGAAGGGTTAC
>CALBTS010000704.1 GCA_937968035.1 uncultured Methanomethylovorans sp. | reverse complement strand
ATACGAGATCGTATTCGTTGACTGGAGTTCAGACTTGTGCTCTTCCGATCTCTTTAGCAAAATCAATGGAATCATCAGGGTTGATTACATAAGTATCAGGCTCTTCGGCAGAATAGTACATACGAAATGCAAAAGGACCCGTCAGAAGGTGATTCTGCTCATCATATACAAGAGTGGGGTAATATATTTTGAGCCAATCTGAATCGAGTTTTACATCCATAATGACTTCGACCAGGGAGAAGGAGGTGGAACTCGTTTAACGATGGCGATAGAGGATTTTGAATTATCAGATTCCCAAAATGAGTGATTAAACACCTGACGCCAAGCTTCACATGCTTGTTTTTCACTACATCTGGCATCAAAAAGTATATTTAGACTCGATAAAGCTTCTCCAAGTTTTTCTCTGAACCCACGTATCCTCTGAATATCTCTGTCACGGCAAGTAAGTTTCTGCGTTTTATCTACAGGATTCCAAACTTCCTCCTGTAATTGCAACCTGGAAAATAAATTTGACATAGTTCTATACAGAGAAATATCATCTCGCTCATAGTCAACCAAATAACACTCATCAACAAGAACAGAAATGATAAGGCCACCAGGCATGTTCCAATCTGGCCGAGATTTGGAAAAATATTTTACAAATCGGACAATTCGGCGCATTTGATTTTCATCGACACATGCACCAAAATCCTTCAATGGACTTTTAGTCTGAACGTTGACATTAAACCATTCGGTTATTTCTATGGGGTTTCTTTTGGTCCACTCGCTTCCAGCGTGTTCAATAACTTCACTACCTGAAGCATCTTTGAATTTACGATACACGGCCAAATCAATGTGATGCCCCTCTTGGTAGTAGACACGAACGGCATTCGTTTTAGCCTCTGGGGGGTTTCTGAAGTTTCCCCCTCCCCTTCTCATAGCGGTCTCAATCCTTTGCCTGGCGGCCAAGGCATTTTCTGGCAAATCATCTTTACAAAAAATAATTGCCTCATCTAGGTCATAATTGTTATTCGCATCTTGATTGATTGTAAACATTGCATAGCTGCCCTGATCTACGTGCTCAAAACAATCAGGATAATCAAGTTCTTCCAGACCGGCCTTCAGACGGTCGAGATTGGCATCTCGATACTCTGCCAGTTTGAGGCGCTGCTTACCTAAGCGAACATAATTATTGTAAAAAGTGTTCATTTTTTCATGCAAGTTATACATTTTGTTCTCCTCAGAATTTGACGAAAAAGTCCGGTGAGTTGACCGGGGATGTAATTTTGATTCCCCACTTGTAATGGGGCATATCTCTGTGTCGATAGTTGTAAACAGTGATATCTGGATGAATGGTTGAACTTATAAGTTGCCCACACTTGAAAGCTAAAGACACCGGACCTGCATAGAACAGATGAATAAGTTCAGTGTTGGGGTAATAGTGATGGATGGTATCCAAAACTCTTCTAAAATTAACTGCATAATCTAACAACTGCGCCTCGCTTTGGAGATTGTCTGGATATATACCATTGGCTTTTATATCTATCAGACCAGTAAAATTAGGTGTAACATCGAAAACATCATCATCTGGTACATAATAACTAACGCTAAACTTAATGATTACCTCACCCTTTGAAGCATTGATGCTAGATGGGAAGCCTTGGATTGTCAGCGGAGAAAACGGTGTGCCTTTTTGAAGCAAGTCCCAAGTATCTTCCATACGATTGTGCTCAAACAGAAAGATACGTTTTTTACGATTTAGCTGAAACCCGGCGAGAAAAACCAACGGAATGTGAGCTATCCCATAATAGGCGAAGTTAGATGATGGATTCGCGTTGAGTAATTTTTGCAACTCCGATAACACTTTTTGTTGTCGATCAATAGCAAGCATAGGATCTATCAATTCCCCATTTGTAAACATATCTGATTGGTCAAGAACTATCTCTTCATAGACCAGATTATTCAATTCAGATGGCAGAAAGGTCTTTATTGAGAAGGGAGCAATTTGATTTAGGGACTGATGTCGTAACACAAATAGTTTATTATTACTGTTCTTGGCAGATTTTCCGTCTAGAAGTTTTTCTTCCCTAACCACATCTTTGAGAACGGCTTTATCAAATGTTTGTTTTTTCTGCTCAAACAGCTTCCAAACAAGACCACTATATCTTGTGTCGGTTATGCTCAAGTCTATAAGCACCAGCCCCAAGTTCTCCATTTGAAAATTTAGGTTTTCAATCAGATCGCTACGATTTCTGCCGAGATCAAAGCGGATTAATTCTAAAAATGGTTTTAGCTCCTCGTTCGATATGCCAAGATGAGCAGTGATTCTCTGACGAACAGTGCCAGCCTTCGATTTACTTCCCCCCATATATAAATTCGACCGAATGCGACCCTCAGTAGATAAAAATTCGCTCATTGGATCCTGAGAGTTCCAAATTGCGCTGGAAACTATGGTCAATCTAAACCTTTTTTGCTGCTGTTTGAGGCTGATATAGGCATTATGAAGACGCTTGATGAGTGACTCTTTTGAACCTATAAACTCTGGGTTCAGAATGGCGTCCAAACTAAATGGCTTATCTTGTGCAACATGATATTTGCATTGAAAGAAATCTATTTCTAATCTTTCACCTGTCTGTTGATCGGTGACAGGGGACTTGTACATGACAACAACATCATCTACGAACGCAGGTTCTTTATTTTCAAATACAACAGTAGAGACATTCTCATCCGCGAGAAGCCGTAACAATTGTTTCCAAAAGAAAAGGGCTTGGTACTCATCGCCTTGCCTTCGTGCATTGATTGAATTTGCCATAACCAAAATATCCTTTACTGTCGCCGACGGGAACAGATTCCCCAAGGGCATAACAGATGCTATAATTACGCCATTGACGTAATTATAGCAAGCAATATGTTATACTGTCAATACGTAATTGATTTAAAATTATGTCTAAGGCGTAATATTTAAGATCAAAAACGACTGTTTGCTTGGAGGATACGATGAACTTTGGTGAGAGACTCAGGATGCTCAGAAAAAGCATCAATGGTCTGAAACTTGTTGATGTTGCTAAAGAAACAGGGCTGTCAGTCTCTTTTTTATCTGACATGGAGAGAAGATCGGAAGAGCGTCGTGTAGGGAAAGAGTGTAGAACTCGGTGGTCGGCG
>CALBTS010000703.1 GCA_937968035.1 uncultured Methanomethylovorans sp. | reverse complement strand
CTTCACGAGGAAAGAAGCCACGATCATCCTTACCCTGTTGTGCATATAACCCGTGGCATTAAGCTGCCTGATTCCGGCATCCACTATGGGAAAACCTGTTCTGCCTTCACACCATGCCTTGAATCTTACAGGATCGTTATCCCAATGAAGCCCATCGAACTTTTCCCTGAAGGCGTGCCCGAATACCCGGGGATGCTCAGCAGCAAGCTGAATGAAGAAATCCCTCCAGTAAAGCTCGCTGATCAGAGTGTGGTCAGGACCAAGCTGATCCCTGAAAGAATGGTACACTTCCCGGATGGATACCGTCCCGAACCTGTTATGAGCCGACAGACCAGTAGTACCCATCCTGGAAGGAATATCCCGCTGCCTTTCGTAATCCACAAAACTGCTCAGATCGGACAGCACGTTCAGCGCATTGCTGCGTCCGCCGTGTACGAACAACACAGGATTGTTGTGATCGGATCCTGGAATGACATCAAGGGCATCCGGGACGTTTGAATTATAGAATTTGCCCTTCTCAACTGGCACTGGCACCTCCACCGGGAGCTTGCTGGCTGCCCTGAAGAACTGTGTGAACACCTGGTACATCTTACCCTGCTGAGTCCTCACAGAACCTGGCACCTGCAGTGTTGCATCATGGAACTGATGGAACTCCGATCCATGCTCTGCACACACCGTAGCTATCGACTCATCCCTGCGAACACTGAACGGAGTATAGTCATGGTTCACAAAAACAGCATCTATCTTCTCTTCACCGATCAGCTTGACAATGATCTCATGGGGTAAGCCTGAAAACATATACAGCCTGCCACCAAGTGCATTAAGTTGAGCTTCCAGGTCCTTGATGGACCCCAGCATGAATTGCAGGGCATTCTTACTGTATTTACCCTCCTGAAGCAACCTGGGATCAAAGATAAAACAAGGCAATACTGCGTGTGAAGAGTGAAGAGCCCGTATCAGTCCGGTATTATCATCAACACGCAGATCCCGCCTGAATATGAAAAGTGCCTTTTGATACATATCACTCGACCTCTATGGCTACCTCATTGTGACGCAGCATAGGAAGCACCCATGGCGGATCGTACTGCATCAAGAAGGCATTACCCTTCACAGCAATACTTTCACTTTTCAGGATCTCAGCGAGTTCATGCTCCTTCTGCTCATATTTTCCTCTGTTGAGATGACCGGAAAAGCGTATAGTTGCGATCTTACGAGGCTCTAACTCCCGGATAGAGATACGTTCATCCCTGGGGTTCGGGACATTGCCCATATAATAACCATGCGGAAGCAAGAAAGACATCTGCAGACCGTTATCATTCAACACCGTTGTCACAGGTGTGGTCATACTTATCCTAATGCCTTCAGCGTTGCCCCCGAAAATGTAATTTGCAAGTATTGAGAAAGCAGTATTCTGATCCTTTGCATCAGTTGAAATAAGCGTTTGTTTTGGATATTGCCGTATTTCAACACCTTCTCCCAGAGCCCTCAATATTGTATATTCGGCTGTTTCCACAGACATGATGTTTCCCCTTAAATGTGCACAACTACAGTATTCACTGCATCACAACAATACTATGGATATATCTGTGTTTGTACTTAAAGAACTGGAAAAAACAAAGAGGATTTCGATAAACCTCTTTTTTGATTGAGCTATGCAATCTTTTATGAACGCAAGGACACCAAGACGCTAAGGCGCAAAGAAGAGAGTTAGAAGCTTTGCGTCCTCGCGACCTTGCAACTTTGCGTTAAAAATGAATTGCATTAAGAAATTACCAGGGATCAAAAAACAAGCAAGAGAATCCTAATTGATCAAAGAGGGTTTCAATGACTCTCGTTTTTGATCGATTGTTTATATACGCTATGCAAGACAAATTTCAAATAACGGGGTTTTTAGAAATCCTCATAAATAAATAAATAACTACGCCGAAAAACAGATAAAATTGATGCGCCAACCGGGATTCGAACCCGGGTTTAGGGCTTGGAAGGCCCCAGTCATAGCCGCTAGACCATCGGCGCTT
The DNA here is from genome assembly GCA_937968035.1 of uncultured Methanomethylovorans sp. Lineage (GTDB taxonomy): Archaea > Halobacteriota > Methanosarcinia > Methanosarcinales > Methanosarcinaceae > Methanomethylovorans. The sequence goes on along the minus strand of CALBTS010000703.1, from coordinate 15,124 downwards.
AAGCAGCCTATACACGTCTTTTTGTAATATAACATTTTCGCATCACCATTGAGGTTTGATACGAGCATAACAGCAAGATCAAAGTCAAAACATAAGTGCTTCTTCACTGTTCACGGACAGATCACAACTAAAAACTGAAAAACACTGTATATTTACAGTGAATAGTTTGTGCGCAGTTCTTTGATCATGTCACGAAGTTCTGCAGCCCTCTCAAATTCCAGGTTCTTTGCAGCAAGATGCATCTCTGCTTCAAGGTCAATGATCATATCGGCAACTTCTTTCTCCGACCTGTCCTCTGCCAGCACAAGAACCTCCGGAACCACTGTTTCATCTACCTCCACAAGTTCACGCTGCAAGGCTTTCCTGATGGTTTGAGGGATAATCCCATGCTGTTCATTGAATTCCATCTGCAGCTTGCGACGCCTGTTCGTTTCGTTCACAGCACGCTCTATAGAGCCTGTGATATTGTCAGCGTACAATATGACCCGGCCTTCAGCGTTCCTCGATGCCCTGCCTATGGTCTGGATAAGAGACCTTTCAGATCGCAGGAAACCTTCTTTATCTGCATCCAGAATGGCAACCAGCGCAACCTCGGGGATGTCCAGCCCTTCCCGCAGCAGGTTAATACCTACCAGCACATCGAAATCACCCTTGCGCAGGCTGCGGATGATCTCAGTTCGTTGAATGGTATCGATATCCGAATGCATATAACGCACCCTGACACCCAGCTCATGCAGGTAGTCAGTGAGTTCCTCAGCCATTCGTTTGGTAAGGGTGGTGACAAGTGTCCTGTAACCCTTTGCAGTCATCCTGGACACTTCCCCGATAAGATCGTCCACCTGGTTCCCTACAGGCCGGATCGTGATCTGCGGGTCCACAAGCCCGGTGGGACGAATGATCTGCTCCACCACGGATTTACTCATCTCCACCTCATATTCTGCGGGAGTGGCAGAAACGTAAATGACCGTATTGATATGCTTTGAGAATTCATCGTATTTCAGGGGCCTGTTGTCCAGAGCCGAAGGTAATCTGAAACCGTATGTTACAAGTGATTCTTTTCTCGCCCTGTCCCCGTTGTACATACCCCTGATCTGAGGAATGGTAACATGGGACTCATCGATGACCATAAGATAATCCTCTGGGAAGAAATCCAGCAGTGAAGAGGGTGGTTCCCCGGGTTTTCTGCCATCAAAATGCCGCGAATAGTTCTCTATACCGCTGCAATAGCCTAATTCCTTTATCATTTCCATATCGAACTTTGTTCTCTGTTCCAGACGCTGCGCTTCAAGCAGCTTGTTCTCAGCCCGCAGTCTGGCAAGCTGTACCCGAAGTTCCTCTTCAATGTCTATAAGCGCCCTGTCTATGTATTCCTGAGGCATCACGAAATGCTTTGCAGGGTATATTGCCAGCGTTTCCCCCATGCCCAGCTCTTCCTGTACCTTGCCTGTGAGCGGCTCGAAATAGGCGATCCTGTCTATCTCGTCACCGAACAGTTCTATCCTTATACCCCGCTTCTCCTGAGCCGGGAATATCTCTATAGTATCGCCCTTTGAGCGAAAGGTGCCCTGTGAAGGTTCTATATCATTGCGCTCATACTGGATATTGATGAGGTCCGCAAACAAAGCAGAACGATCTATCTCCTCCCCTACAGTGAGCATCACGGTCATAGCGCGCCATTCCTGTGGCGATCCCAGGCTGTATATACAGGAAACGCTTGAGACCACGATCACATCTCTACGCTCCAGCAGGGACCTTGTGGCAGACAGGCGCAACCTTTCGATCTCGTCATTAATAGAAGCATCTTTTTCAATATACGTATCCGTAGTGGGAAGATAAGCTTCGGGCTGGTAATAGTCGTAGTAACTGACAAAGTATTCAACAGCATTGTTCGGAAAGAACTCCCTGAACTCAGAGAACAATTGTGCTGCAAGGGTCTTGTTATGCGCTATCACAAGAGTTGGCCGCTGCACGTTCTGTATTACGTTCGCTATTGTGAACGTCTTGCCTGAGCCTGTAACACCCAGCAAGGTCTGGTGTTTCACACCTTTGTCAATACCTTCAGTGAGCCTGGATATGGCCTCCGGCTGGTCACCTTTCGGGGAATATTCAGACACTAATGTGAAAGGACGCATATTTTCGCTGTATCTTAGTACAGGACTATAAAAGTATGCATGTGCAAAATGCGATCAGGCTTTCACACTGGAATAGAACAGACAAAAGTGTTCACTAAAAAAACATGATCACATGTTTTCAGTAAATATGTAGAAGCTTGTGAACAGATAAGATCGTATGACCCTGTGGATCTGATAAACATAGAAGATTCACCTGAAAAGGAAAAAAGCCATGAGCATCAGAACTATGGTAAGCAGTATGAGGGTTTACGCACTTTTACTGTCCGTACCAAGGATGATAGGTATCGGGCCTAACATAATGACACCTGCACCTCGAACTTCTGGCCTTGTGGATACACCTTCCGGACCCTTATGGACCTGTTCACTGTCATCACTTGTCTGATACCGTGCAGTGTTATATCCTTGCTTACTACTACCTTCGCCTGAAGACGTTGAATTACCGATGAGGACCAGAATAGCACCAATGAACACAGACAATATCCCCAGGGAGATCAGAAATTGCGCTATCATCACATTTTCCTCCGGATGAAAATGTATATGAGGAACATAAAGAACCCTGCATAAAGCATAGAAGTGGTGATCTGGGGAGAAGAACCAAAAGCTATTGGGATCGGACCGATCAGTATAAGCCCACCTAAACCTCCGGCATCGCTGTCACTATGCATGGTGGAAAAGAAAAAACCTGCAAACAGCAGCAGGACCCCTATGGATATCAGATCGTAACCGACCCTGATAATGTCTCTGGAGGATGCCATAAGGAATAGTAGAAGCTATAATCAGATCATATTCTGGTGAGGAATACCCTGATACGCCTGGAGTTCTACAGGTTCATCAGAAATATACATGTATTCCCGTTGTGTTCTGTTACCTCTGCGCTCAAGAAGTCCCTTGCCGAACATGCGGGAAAGATACGTAGATACGGTACTGAGCTTTATAGGACCGTATATTTTCTCGTAGTGTTTCTGTACGTCCTGCGATGAGAACCAGATGCGCGGATATTCATATTTCAGGAACAGTTCCAGTCTTTCGTTGATAGTGAGCTTAGTATCTCCGACCCGTTCCTGGAAAGAAGGTGTTTTACGTGCCGTAGGTGCTTGCTGTTCTTGCCTGCTGCCCTGTGGCTCTTGCGGCGACTGTTGTGGCGGGTTATTCACTGGTATATACTGGTTCACAGGTGATGTATTAGGAGATTGGGATGGAGCCCCGTATTGAACCAGTGGAGGCTGGAAGTAGTTTAAATGAGCCGGAGGTACCATTTGCTGGTACTGTGGATACAGCGTATATGGATATACCAAAGGTTGCTGTGGTGAGAAAAACTGAGGTGATACAGGTTGCATAACAGTTTGTGGTGCCACAAGAGGCATCTGGAATACTTGTGGAGATTGTTGATAAGGATGTGAAACTACCTGTGGTGAAGATTGTGAAGTCGTTTGTTGACAAGAAGAAGTGTCATAACTAGCTACAGAAGCAGAAGAAGATCCTGGTGCCTGGACTTTCTTCCCTGTGAACGACCCTATGAATGAGACCAGGCATTTTTGCCATTCATCCCCTGTAAATTCAACATTTACATGCGTCCCGTCTTCATCTGTTATTTCGAGCCGGACCTTCATTATTCTGCCTCTGTGCCTTGTGCATCCATTCATCCCCTCAGATTTATGGATTCACGAACCATATATCCCCTCAGACAATGGTTTTTAGCTTGATCGTTTGTACCCACAGAACACCAGATTGGTTTTCAGTGCTTACAATGATATACATATTACTAATAATATATAAATATTGTGCTGTTGCGGGTGTGTTCAATTGTCTGCAACACAATTAAAGCATGAATAAAGCTTTATTTAGCTAAATAAGCCATAATTCATCCAATCAATTGTACCACATAAATAGATAATGTGAACTTGATAGATAAAGGTTTCTTTTCATTTTCCAGTGGAAACAAAGGGGTTGCTTTTTTACCTCTGAAAACTGTGTTTATGCCATCAAATTAACTTAATACATCACATTACGGGTTATATTTACAATTTGCCCTTCACAATAGAACACATCTGTGAAATGAAAATAATATGTGGGGAATATAAAAGGCAAGAAATTAATTATATAAAAGATGGAAAAGGCAAAACAAAAAGGTTTGAAACACAATATCGAATTGTACTTCGGTCGGATTTATATCAAATGATGACCATAGGGGCGTCTTATGACGAACACGAGCGCAGATACTCCCGTTGACACCGGCGCATCCAGAAGCAAAGGCCGGACAGAATTTGAGAACCTTGATAAAGAAGATCTAAGGTCACTGCTCAACGAGATAGAACTGCTGAAAGTCAACAACGAGAACATGCGGGCAAAGCTGCTTGAAGCCAGCATGATGAACAACTCCTACATAGAAGAGATCAGCAAGCTCAAGAAACAGGTAGAGCACCTTACAACACCTCCTTTATTCATTGCCAGTGTCATGGAAATCGAAGACAATATGATCCTGATAAGGCAGCATGGCAACAATCAGGAAGTAATGACAAAGATCCCGCCTGCCCTTTATGGAAAACTCGAACCCGGAATGAGAGTTAGCGTAAACGGAGCCTTTTCTATTATATCTATAATACGTAAAGGTACTGACATCAGAGCGCAGGTAATGGAACTGATCAATTCCCCGGGAATAGACTACGATATGATAGGAGGGCTGGATGAAGTCATCAAAGAAGTTATCGAGTCTGTCGAGCTTCCACTGACAGAACCTGAACTGTTCTCCAAGATAGGCATAGAGCCACCAAATGGCGTTCTACTGTATGGCGCACCAGGTACCGGAAAAACCTTGATAGCAAAAGCTGTTGCCTCCAGTGCCAAGGCGACTTTCATCCGCATGTCAGGTTCTGATCTCGTACAGAAGTTCATCGGCGAAGGAGCCAGGCTTGTCAAAGACGTGTTCCAGCTTGCCCGCGACAAATCTCCCGCAATTCTTTTCATAGACGAGATCGATGCTGTGGGAGGTATGCGCACCCATGACGGAACGACCGGTTCAGCCGAAGTGAACCGTACTATGCTACAACTGCTTGCGGAAATGGATGGGTTCGATGCTACAAAGAACGTGAAGGTTATCGCCGCAACGAACAGGATAGATCTTTTAGACCCGGCGCTCTTACGTCCCGGCAGATTTGATAGGGTAATAGAGATACCTCTGCCTGACCTGGAGGCACGTGTGGAGATATTGAATATCCACACCCGCAAGATGAAGCTTGCAAATGATATCGATTTTGACAAGCTTGCCAAGATGACAGCAGGACTGAGCGGTGCAGATATTCAAGTAATTACCAAGGAAGCAGGCATGTTCGTCCTAAGGCGCCGTGGAGAACAGGTCACTATGAAGGATATGATGGACGCTTATGAAAAAGTAGTCTCCGAAGAGGAAATGAATACTCCGCAAGGTATGTTCGCATAAGACATACCTCATTTATCCAGAACGAAAAGTTAATATCCGTTAAGTGTGTTGTGAATATGCTGTCAAAGCAAATACCGCAATGCTCCGATAGTGTAGCACGGCCAATCATGCAGGACTCTCACTCCTGCGACTGGGGTTCGAATCCCCATCGGAGCACTATAAATTTTTTTATACGCTGTGTAAAAACAGATTTTTGCTGATTTTGAATTAAAGTATTGGGTTAAAAGTCTGGATCAGACCTTGCTTCGATCCACCCGCCTTAGGAACTTATTGCAAAGCAAGAAGTCATTTTCCGCAAAGATATGAAATAACGAGACAGTTAACATATATGCAATAGAGAAGCTGCATATTTGAACAAACAATAAGAAAGGTTCTTGCTATCAGGCAATTGAAGATCCATCTTTCCCAATAAAATACCAATGACAGGAGAATCATTCATTAGTAAGCTTTAAATACACATGGAAAATATATAATACTGTTTCAATAAAAGGTACCGATAACAGATCCTGACTGAAAGATTGACAGAGTTTAAAAAGAGGTTTCATGAAAATTGGAAATAAGACGCTGGCAATCATTGGGATCACATCGATCCTTCTATTCCTTTTTATCAGCCTTATTGTTACCCAGATAGTGCAGAATAGTTTCAACCAGATAGAAGAAGATGAAGCGACCAAAAGCCTGGAAAGGGCAAAAAAGATACTTTTTTTAGAGATCGATCGGCTGAATATGCTTGCAAGCGACTGGGGCGAATGGGATGATACTTACTATTTTGTCAAAGGAAAATATCCTGATTATCCTGAAGTGAATCTTGGTACAGGATCACTCGTAAACCTCCACTTAAATATGATGCTGTTCTTCAATTCATCCGATCAGCTATTTTATGTTGAGGCTGTTGACTTAGATACGGGCAGATCTGCAGAAGTATCTGCAGACCTGGTGGAGTACATTGCTTCACAGAATGAAGTTATATCCTATTCAGAACCTGACGAAAGAGTATCAGGGATCTTGAACTCTCCTGAAGGCCCCTTATTGCTCAGCTTTCAGCCAATTACAAAAAATGACTATGATGGAACTATTGCTGGAACATTGGTCCTTGTCCGGTTTTTGGATCCCGCATTAATTGAATATTTTGAAGATACTATAGATCTATCCATTGGAATAAATCCTTTAGATAAAGAGAGCACTTCAAATGCAAGCTATATTTCAACAAATACACTGAATGATGATTATTTGATCGCATCCACTCTGTTGGACGATATTGAGGGAAAACCGGTTCTTTCATTGGAAGTTAAAATACCAAGAGATATCCATGATCTCGGTACTAACACTGCCAAATATCTGTATTTTATCATACTCCTTATTGCATTGACCTATAGTATAGTGCTGGTCATAGCCATCGAGAGATCAGTAATATCACGCCTGTCAAAACTGGATGCCAGCATTAATGCCATCGCAGTGACCGGGAATAATTCATCTCGCATAAAGATAGATGGTAACGATGAGATCACCAATCTTGGAAATAATATAAATGAAATGTTGAGATCACTCGAAGATAAAGAAAATCTATTTGAAGCAACCATCGAGTCAAATGGTGATGGGATCATTGTAGTTGATAACTACAAAAAAGTCATTGTCATGAATTCAAAATTTACCGAGATGCTCGACCTGCCATCGGATATGAGAACAGGCAAAGACATAGATATAATATTAGATCACATCCTCACCAGGACAAGCAACGCAGATGAACTGAACCTGAAAGTAAAATCCATATTCTATACCTCTGATTCCAACAGAGACATTTTGCATTTCAAAAATACACACTATTATGAATGGTATTCAAACCCGTTCATCAAAAATGGAATAATTAATGGAAGGGTTTTTTGTTTACATGATATAACTGAGATGAAAGAAATAGAAGGATCACTACGTGAGGCAAATGTTATCGCTGAAACCTCTAATAGGACAAAGAGCGAGTTCCTTGCCAATATGAGTCATGAGCTCAGAACACCGCTTAATTCAGTTATAGGCTTCTCAGAGGTTCTACTCGAAGGGAACAGTGGTTCTCTTAACGAGAAGCAGACACGATATCTGAAGAATATTTCGAAAAGCGGGAAGCATCTGTTAACTATAATCAACGATATCCTGGACATCTCTAAAATAGAATCTGGAAAGATGCACTTATACAAGGAAAACATCTCTGTAAAAAATCTCCTTGAAGACATGTTTTCCAGCATGCAACCTCTTGCAGCTGAAAAAGAAATAGTGATGAAAGTTTCTTTTGGTCCTGACCTAAGCTATATACAGGCGGATAAAGGAAAGATCAAACAAGTATTGTACAATCTTATCGGCAATGCACTCAAGTTCACAGAACATGGAGGTTTTGTGACCATCAGTGCAAAAGTGAATGGAGACATGGTATACATATCTGTGGAAGACACTGGTATTGGGATCTCCAGAATGGACCAGGAAAAACTATTCAAACCTTTCACTCAGATAGACTCATCCATATCCAGAAAATACGAGGGTACAGGTCTTGGACTTGCGCTTTCTAAGGAACTTGTTGTCCTCCATGGAGGTAAGATATGGGTTGTAAGTGAACCGGGCAAAGGAAGTGCGTTCACCTTCTCGATACCTGTGCATGGGTTTCAGCCAACTGAGGATCATATTTAAAAAATAAAAAAGCTATATTAAATCTTTTTTATGTTCCGGCTTTAAGCCTTTTAAACCCTATGGAACTTCTGAAGAACCCGATCCCTAGATAGAATATTGAGTGTGAACGAAAAATACTTTCGCTCCAATTTTGTTTTCCCTTGGAGAAATAGCAGCCTATGTATCCTGCCTGACAATGATGTACCAGGAGTGATACAAATCAGTGAATAGATTTTTCATAAATAGCCCGAGCCGTTCACTGTTAGGTAAAGTTTCATTATTGAATTGGTTATGGCTTAGGGAAGTGAGGAGGTATGGAGTATACCTCCCCTATGGATTTAAACCCCAGTCCTGACAAAGATCTGGGATGAGGTATGAAAGTACATTCACATATATAAAGAAACTCTTCAATAATTCAAAGAAAGCTTGTGTTATTCCATAAACAATTAAGATGATCATTGGTTTGTTGCAATGGAGTGATGATCAAAAGACAAAGAAACTTGTGCTTACTTGGTGGCCCCATCTTGTTTTCATGGAATACATATAAAGAACATTTGTGATCACAGTTCATTCCGGAGGTATCTTCTGCCGACAGTACGTTTCAATTTAACTGAGGAAAAAGATTATTATATTTAGTTATTTATAACTATTTATGAGTTCAATAATTCAGACCCCTCAGAGAAGACTTACAAGATCTGAACATCAGTGATAAAACAGGAGCAGAAAAATGAAAAAACTTGAAAATGTCCCCATAAATGAATACGAGATCGCAACCTTTGCTCTTGGAGCATCCTGGAAAGTAGAGGCAGTATTTCGCAACAAGGCCAGAGGAATAATTGCTACTGCCATAGGGTATACGGGCGATGAAGTACAGTATCCCCGACTTGAAAGAGGAACAGAGAACAGAAAAGACCTTGTAGAGGCTGTGCAGATAATATTTGACCCAAAAATAGTTCCCTATGAAAAGTTACTGGAACTGTTCTGGGAATTACATGACCCTGCCTATGCATTAAGATCAGAGGAAAAGAGTGGTCATTCCACATCCATTATATATTGCCATTCAGAAAAACAGAAAGAAAAGGCAATTATTTCCAGAAGGAGATTTGAAAGGTCCGAGAAATCCAAGGATCGAATTGACGTACATATCCTGCCTGCCACACATTTTTTCAAGCAGGAGAAGGAAACACCCAAAGTTAACCACAATAATGGGAAGGTAACGAACATTAACAAAAGTTTTCCTAAAAAAAGCCTTCAACACCATGCACGGTAATACCCGTCTGCGCTCTGCACCTCTACTGGCAATCCGAACAAAAGGGATAGATTGGAAGAGGTCAGAATTTGCTCTTTTGGTCCATCCATGAAGATCCTGCCATCTCTGAACAGGATCACCCTTTCTATTTCCGGAATTATGTCCTGAAGATTGTGTGTCACAAGGATTATGCTTTTTCCAGCACCGGCAATTCTGCGTATCAGTTCCCTGAACTTGTGAAGACTGTGCAGATCAAGACTATTGGCAGGCTCGTCCAGCACCAGTGCAAGAGGATCATGCACCAGCGCTCTTGCGATAAGGATCCTCCTTGCCTCGCCTGTGGACATATGAGAGATGGTTTGGTTTCGAAGATGGGATATCTCCAGAAGATCCATTACTGCCTGGACTATGCACTTCATCTCATAGGTTACATGATGGTTAGTGTAAATACCGATACTGCTAAAGAAACCCGATAATACTGCCTCATAGCCACAAATATCCCGGGTATACTCCTGCTGCAGGTCACCTGAGACTATACCCAGCAAGCTTTGAAGATCGAAAACATCCCACCTTTCTTCCCCCATGATGCGGCATACAAGACCAGAAGAATTAGCCAGTGGCCGGTATTCTCTGGTGATGGTCTTGATGAGAGAAGATTTCCCAGAGCCATTGGGACCAATAATAGCAACGTTCTCACCTACATCTATCTGGAGGGAAAGAGAATCAAGGATCCTTCGCCCATCACGGGCAACGGTGACATTCCTGAAATCGATCAAAGGCTGTTGACCGTTTCCTGAACGAATGGATATATCCTGCATGATATCGCATATCTAAGGGAACTCTTGTATAAAAACAATATCCGTTCATGGATTTTCATATAGAGCCTGGTTCTTTTCACTTACCACCATATATAAATATGTAGCATATTATTGCATATCGATCACGCTTAAAGTAATAAGATAGCATATATTCCTCATACTATAGCGGTCATTTCTGAAATGGAGCAATAAAACAAAACGAGTCACATGCAGGAAACATTAAAAAAGGCAACATGACATCCACTACACCTATCATAGAGCTCAGGGGTCTGTCCTATTCCTACGGAAATAGCAAGATAGAGGCACTTAAGGATATAAACCTGAAAATATACGCCGGAGAAAAAGTGGCCTTCCTGGGAGCCAACGGTGCTGGAAAATCCACATTGTTCAAGCACCTGAACGGTATCCTCAAACCAAACTTAGGAGAGGTGCTTGTCCATGAAGAGCCCATATCGAAAAAGAACATCTCGAAGGTGCGCCAGACAGTGGGGATCGTCTTCCAGAACCCTGATGATCAGATCCTTGCGCCCACCGTGGAGCAGGACGTCGCATTTGGTCCTGTGAACATGGGCCTGTCCGAAAAAGAAGTTGATTCGAGGGTCAAGGAGGCCTTGGAACTTGTGAATATGGCGGGACTGGAAGACAGGTCCCCGCACCATCTTAGCGGAGGGCAGAAAAAACGTGTTGCTATCGCCGGTATCCTGGCTATGCGGCCAGAGGTCATAGTGCTGGACGAACCTACGGCCGGACTTGATCCCAGGGGAGTTGAAAACATAATGGCTGTCATTGAGAAGATGAACCGTGACCTGGGAATAACGATAATACTGTCAACTCACGATGTTGACATGGTACCGCTTTTTGCTGACAGGGTCTTTCTGATGCACCACGGCAGGATAGAAGCGCAGGGTACTACAAAAGAAATATTCAAACAACCGGGACTGCTGGAACATGTGCATCTGAGAATGCCCAGGATAGCCGGAGTGTTCGAACTGCTCAGGGCTGAAGGTCTTGATGTGGAAACAAAGGTCACAGCTGTGGATGCCAGGGATGAGATATTGAGGCTGTTGAACGCGCCCAGGGAATGAGAGAAGGCAATCAAATGGAGATAACGCTTACAGATATTGAAAAAGAAGCGTATAAGGATAGTCCGGTGCATCGCCTTGACGGTCGTGTAAAACTCCTTGCAGTGATCATAATAATACTATTTACTGTAAGCCTGCCCCGGGTACACGACGAGAACCTGACACGTCTGGCCTTTGTGGAATTGTATCTCATTGCTCTAATGACCTTGGCAAAATTGAATCCTGTGTATGTGATCGTCCGCTTCCTTGCAGTGCTGCCCTTCGGACTGGGGATGATCGTGATCCAGCCTTTTGTGAGACAGCCTTTCTTTGATTCTTTTACAGAATATCCCCTTGATCTGCCACTGGGGCTTACAATTACCTACGAAGGTCTGGCCTTTGGCGTAACACTGCTGGCAAAGTTCATTGTATGTGTAAGTGCCATAATACTGCTTTCTTCCACTACGAAGATGCACGATATCGTGGGAGCCGCAAGACAACTGGGCATTCCAAAAGAGATCGCATTGCTGCTTACCATGATGGTGAGGTATCTGTTCTTGTTCTGGAGCGTGCTCAAACGTATCCGTACGGCTCAGAAATGCCGTTTGTTCAGTGCCTGGAATAAAAAGGTCCATCGCAGGTGGATACTGGAACAGATCGGATATACCATCAGCTCGATCTTTATAATGGCCTATGAACAGGGAGAAAGGACATACATAAGTATGCTGTGCAGAGGATATGGACAGAACGGGAATATCCAGATACATAACAGATCTCTGAAGATGTCAGATGTGCTCTTTTCAATTACCACGCTCTCAATACTGATCGCGTCCTATTTTGTCGTATAGGACAAAATTTGGGATAAAAAAAGAAAAAGAGCTATGTTAAAATCTCTGACCTTCAAGTGGTAAACCTGGGTATACATGTTGGTTTTAATTGAGATTTTACTGAGCAATTTTGATAACTAAGTATTTTATGGAGAGAAAATATTTCATAGATAATAAATATAAATTGTTTGAAGTAGCCGAAACATATAAATCTTGAGCTAAAATAATATCTAATGTCTGCGAATTAGAAGCGATTACGCAGAATATTGCAGTAAGAAGGTACTTTCGATCTGAATCGTGTACAACGATTTAAGTTTCGATAGAGTGGGGAGTAAATATGGTTCTTTTTAGACCTTTTGTAGAAGAAGATAATGCTACTTTATTGGAAATAGAAAAATTATGTCCACAGGGAAATGACAAGATCGCAGAAGCTATGGATAAAAGTCCTGATACGATAGCAAGGTATAGGTTGTACGATAACTGGAATGTCTTAGTTGCCGAGGATGAAGGTAAAATTGCAGGCTGGATCGGCTGGACTTTAAAACAAAATTCAGATGACAGCAAGTATGGTTATCTCACAGAAGTTATCGTGCATCCGGATTTCCGGCGAAAAAGAATTGCTACTGAGCTGATAAAAAGAGCTGAGATGAATCTAAAGGAAAATGGAGCTGCTTATACCTATGGCTATATCTTTGAGGCAAATGATGCTTCAAATTCTATGGTTGCAAAAAATGGATATGTAAAGGTTGGAGAGATGCAGATGCAAGCTATCTCTGTATACAAGAAAGCAAACGTTTTTTCGGGGACTTCAATTCGCCTTGCAGAAAGAGGCGATATCCAAAATATTGTGGATCTTATAAATAATTATAATTTAGGAAGAAAGCACTTTGTTCCATACACAACAGAAAGCTTTGAAACCCATATAAATGATATTCCAGGGTATGGTATGGATAAGCTCTGGGTAGCACGATCAGGCGATGAGATCCTGGCATGCGCGGGATTATGGGATATATCTACACTAGCTAAAGTGTACTATGCAAAAGAACCCGCCTCTATGAGGTTCCTTGGATCGGTATTCAATTTTTTGAATCGATTCACAGCTATGCCAAAAATTCCTGCAGAAAATGAACTTTTTGTTAACCAGTTCCTGACAGATTATGCATTAACACCTGAAGGTTATAATGCAATGTCAAACTTGATCAAGTATTTGAACAACAACATTGTTGATACTGAAAGTATTGCCATTGTGGCTTTCCTTACTCCGGATGACCCAATGGTACAAGTGACTGAGAAATTCAAACCATTAGCAGAAACATGGAATATTGTAGCAAAGTCTTTAGACTCTCAAGATCTAAGCCTCAAGCCATTATACTTGGATATTAGAGATTTTATCATGTAATTTTATTACATGCTTTTTAGCTACAACCTTCATCATCTGTAAGTAACTAAATAGATTAGATTTTCTATTAAAGATAATATCCAGTGACAGAAAATACTTGGTGAAATTAATAGAAATCTAAAGAAAATACTTGTTCTGAACAAGGATATTGAGAAGCGTCTAATGATGGAGAACGTTTTGAGAATATCCATGCCAACTTTTCGAATAAAAAAGAGCAAGTAATCCTCTTTCTTATTTGACAAATAAGTTATTTATTAAAAGTTTATACAACAAGCGATATATAATATTAAAACAAACATATTATTTATATAAAAACAAGATGGTAGAAATGAAATCAATACAATTAGTAGTAATCCTCCTGATAAGCATAGTTGCGCTTTCGGGGTGTACAGACATAAGTGACTCATATAAGCCTGGAAGTTTCGGAACAACCGAAGACGAAAAACAAATCGTTGAAGCAGTAACTGAAAAATATGGTGATATGACAGCCACAGGTGAACCAAGACTCCTTGAAGTAATGATGACATCATCAACACAGAACTTCATACCTGTGGATAAAGTACTCAAATATTCAAAGGACTCTGACGAATTATATGCATGGTTCATCTACGATAACTTCAATTACGACAAGATAAGTGTAGAATGGACATACCTTGACACCGATTACTCTATCCACACCTTCGAATCAGAAACAGGTGAAGACTTTGGACGTGGAACGTTCATACTCGAAAAACCAGATGATGGCTGGCCACTCGGAAACTACAGAGTGATAATAAGTGGTGCAGGTGTAGAAGAATCAGTGGACTTCGAGATAATAGATGGAGAAACTGTTTCAGTACCCCTTGAACTGCTGGCAGGTGCAGCAACAGGCAGCAATAATGCAGGAACAACAGTAAACTTACCAAATCCTCAGAGCGCAGCTTCATCAAATACAGTAGCTGGATGGTATCTAGTAGAAGTTGAAGACTATGGAGATAAAATACCAAGCACACACAATTACTACACATACGATGTAGACTATGAAAGAGGTAATGTCTGGACCAGTAACACGGGAGATGAAGGCGAAACAGTACAGGTAAGGACAATAAGTGAAGAACCGGATGATTTCTACACCGCTGAAGAAGAGATTGTAATAAATGTCAGAAAAGAAGGATTATTGATAGCACCAGCTAATCTCGGACTTGAAGACACAAGCTACATTTGCATAGATACAGCAGATGTCGCAATAGACAGAGCAACCTCAAGCCACTATTATCTGGCAGATGAAACATATGGAGAATTCTTCAAGATGGGCTGGCACGATTCAACCAATGATGTCAAAGAAGGTACATTCAAGGCAAATGCACCGGAAGAAAATGCATTTGATGGCTCATTCAGAATAACATATATTTACATCAACGGTGGAGTTTACAGAACAAATTACATATACGAATGGAGAGAGTAATTCTCTGCCATTCTCTTTTTTCTTAGGATTTATCTCAACATAAAGTGGGCTCTGTAGAAAAACTGTACCTTAATTGAACCACAAGAGTTCACAGAGCACACAGATAACA
>CALBTS010000702.1 GCA_937968035.1 uncultured Methanomethylovorans sp. | reverse complement strand
TGGTCGGGGCACGCAAACGTAATATACCGCCAAACGTTAGGTAACATGCCAAGTATTTACACTAAAAACGAAAAAATGTGGCCAAGAAAAATAAAGAATCCGAGAGCCTATTAAGCATACCCGGGATAGGTAAAAAAATAGCTCAGGATCTCCACATAATTGGAATTCACCACGTCAAAGATTTAATAGGGCAAAATCCAGAAACTCTATACAATGATTTATGCTCAGAATACAAAAAGAGAATTGATCCATGTTTACTATACACATTTCGTTGTGCGGTCTATTATGCAGAAAATGACAAGCATGACCCTGCCCTACTGAAATGGTGGAATTGGAAAAATAAATAAAAATAAAAAAGCACGTTACCTAACAAGGCCGGTATAGTTAATTGCCTTCGGCCAATATCAGGACTCTGCTCCTACTGTAGTTTTCTGCTTTGGCCGTCCATCGCGCGAAGCTGTCATGGTTTTTGCGGGCCAGATATAGGATACTGCTCCAAAAACAAAAGTTTTCTGCTGGCCTGCAAAAACACATGCCAGCCCCGACACAGACGGCAACTAACCATACCGCCTGGCCGTTACCATGCATTCCCCACATCAGAGTAACCGATTAATTTTTCAAGCTAACGAATATGGTGCTCCGATTTAGATTTCTGCTAAATTTGGAGCGACTCTATGTAAGGCCGTTTCTTGCAATGGTACATTATAGTCCGTGCGTTCATTCTGGTTGAAATGTAAAAGCCCCAGAAGTTCAGTTTCCAGGGCTTGTAGATAATTTTAGTGGTGGTGCCGTTAAAACGGCAACCCCGTTCAGAATAATATTCAGTATCAAAGATACATTTCCTTAGAGTCATTTAAATAACTATAAGAAGATTTATTATGACAAGGAAAAAGAAAATGGAGTTAGACATTATCAACCCCAATGCTGCGGGGATTGATGTAGGAAGCCGGTCGCATTATGTAGCTGTTGGCCAATCTCTCGAAGATGTAAAGGAGTTTGGGGTTTATGCCGAAGACTTGAAAGCCTTATGTGAGTGGTTGATATCATTTGGGATTACATCTGCAGCTATGGAATCGACTGGTGATTATTGGCAGAACTTATATGCTGAACTTATGAAGCATGGCATTGAGGTGGTACTGTGCAATGGGAAATTTACCAAGCATGCCAAGGGCAAAAAAACAGATGTGAAAGATTGCCAGTACATACAGAAGCTGCACGCATTAGGATTGCTGACAAGTAGTTTTTTGCCCGATGAAACTACAGAGAAATTGCGCACCTACTGCCGTCAGAGGAAAAATTTAATAAGCTCAGCTTCCGGGGCTTGTCGCAAGATGCAAAAATTCCTGAAGTTTTTGAACTTTCGGTTGGATGTGGTGGTAAAGGATGTATGTGGCCTTACCGGCTTAGCCATTATTGAAGATATCTGCAAAGGCAACCTTGACCCGGAATCCTTATCCAACCATCGGCATTACAACTGCCGTAAATCAAAAGAGGAGATAGCTAAGGCGCTCCATGGGAATAACAGAGAGGATTACTTATTCGGGTTGAGACAGGAACTGCAAGCTTACAAATTTTTTCAAAAGCAGTTGGAAGCCTGTGATAAGGAAATCGAAAAATTTATCTCAGAGGAGCTAAAAAAATCGCCAGAAAAAAGAGATTTAAAAACAACTGAGAAGCCCCACAAAAGGCAGAACAAAAATGCCATCTCCATAAAAGATTTTAACCAGGTGGCATACAAATATTTTGGAGGTGTTGATTTAATGGCCATTGAAGGCTTAAGCCATGCTACAGTTTTGGGAATAATGAGCGAAATTGGGCCTAATGGGTTCACGAAATTTGGCACTTCTAAACAATTTGTTTCATGGGCAAGGCTGGCCCCCAATAATAAAATATCTGGGGGAAAAGTACTCAGCAGCCATATCCCTAAGGGTAGCAACCGGTTAAAAATAGCACTAAGACAAGCTGCAAATGCCATCGGTAACCTGAAAGACACCCATCTGTCAGATTTTTTTAAGCGGGTAGCATACAGAAAAGGCAGACAGGCAGCAGTAAGTGCAACAGCAAGAAAGTTAGGCGTTATAATTTGGACTATGGTTACAAAAAAAGTACCTTACAGCCCGGCAAATGAATACCTGTTCCTTGATCAAAAACGAAAGCTGGGATTGGTAAAAAGAATTCAAAAACAAATGGTTAAATTTGATATAAAACCAGAAGAAATTGGGATTGGTAACTATCTGATTACCAACTATAATTATTGACGTTAGTCAGAATTAAAACAAAACGAACAAACATGAAACAACCTTTTCTGATTCTTTTACTGACTTTATCACTTTTTGGGTGTAAAGAAAAAAAAACATGATACTGATAAATCTTCAGAGAAGATCGGAAGAGCGTCGTGTAGGGAAAGAGTGTAGATCTCGGTGG
>CALBTS010000701.1 GCA_937968035.1 uncultured Methanomethylovorans sp. | reverse complement strand
ACTTTCCTCCAAAAGTCTTGTCCCATTGCTTATTTCCTTCAGAGTCGGTTTTAATGAGCCAAGCATCAGCGTCTCCAGCGCCGAAAGACTCTGTCGAACCTGCCAGTATGTATCCTCCGTCAGAAGTCTGCTGGACTGAATAGGCATAATCATAAGACTTTCCTCCAAAAGTCTTGTCCCATTGCTTATTTCCTTCAGAGTCGGTTTTAATAAGCCAAGCATCATGGTCTCCAGCGCCGAAAGACTCTGTCGAACCTGCCAGTATGTATCCACCGTCAGAGGTCTGCTGGACTGAATCTACACCATCATAAGACTTTCCTCCAAAAGTCTTATTCCATTGTTCTTCAGGCACAGCTCCTGCAAGACCTGAGGATATTATCAACAAGAGAAATACCACCCCCACGAAAACTGATCTACTTAACCCTACCTGCACTTATACCACCCACTTAACAAACCGATTTCAGTCTTTCTTCATGTACATATATCCAACAGCAACAATTCCAATCAGTATCACAACATTGAATAATGTCCATATACCTGTCTTTTCTGGTTGTGTTTCCTCTTCATCGTTTGGGCCTGGCTGTTTTTCCTCCTCATCGCTACCATCAGGTTCAGTTGGAAGAGTAAAAAATGTCTTTTCCGCAGTTATTGCAAATGGTCCGAAGGCTGTTGTTTGGGCATCGAAAACTTCATAGTCCATTGTAGTGCTTTCATATGTCGTCGGCAGTACTTGCCATGTATTAGCATTACTATTATAGACCTGCAATCTTACATCTTCGGGACTTAGGTCCATTGTCTGAAGCCAGGCATCATCAACCTTAAATTTAATCTTTGCATCCTTGATGTTTGATTCTGTGGCAAAGCCTGCTTTACCTACCCAGATGTTTGCATATTTATACACATAATCATCTGGATCACTTTTAACCAGTTTTGACCTTCCATTGAGAACCTCTATAGTGGATGTTATCTCACCCGAGTTCTTAAGGGAATAGAAGCTGACTGACTGGATGGGGTTTCCTTCTTGTGTAAACTCATATATTGCATTGGAATCCATAGTCAGGTATTGACGATCAACATCTTTCACAGCCACATTTGCATAGTCCTCAACGGAGCCGGCACCACCACCTCCTCCGCCACCACTATTGCTCTCACTGCTTGAGCTGCTTCCACTACCTCCTCCCCCACTTCCACTGCTGCCGGAAGAGGATGTTTTAAGGTCAATAGTAACCGCAGTACCCTTCAGTCCTACATTGTTGTAGGGGACAAGAGTATAGCTATAAGTCTTGTCACTTTCCAGGTTGCTGTCAACATAAGACGTTGATCCGCTTACATCTGTGACAAATACATTATCCCTGAATATTTGCACTCTGGTGGTATCACTGGATGCAGTCCATTCCAGTGTAATTGAACTGGAGGTGATATCCTTTCCTGAAACACTGGTGATCTCAGGAAGTATGGCTGATGTAGTTGCGTCATCTCCAACTATTTCAGGATTGATGTTACCTGTTGTATCAACGGTCTGGAGGCCTATGGTATGCGTGGTCCCTTCGGTCAGTCCGGTTAACTCATAGTAGGTTTCAGATGTGGTGGTCATGAATGCACCATCAATGTACACCATCACATGGCTGAAGTCAGCATCTGATGGATTCGTCCATGTCCATCTGATCCGGGTTTGTTCTACCTCACTTTGCTGAAGGTTCTGTACAGATGCAGGTGGTGTTACATCTGCAATTGAATACACATTAATGGAATATACATCAACGTACCATCCCTGCTGATCCGTATTCGCCGATGAAGCGGGAGTACGCACGTTATTACCGCTTGCATCTTTCAATGAAGCACGTACCTGAAAATCGATCTTCGAAGATCCTGTATTTGGTTTGACCTTTATGGTCAGACTTTCTGTCTGACCAGTTGCCCAACTGGATTCAGAAAGTCCTGCAACGGGATTAACTGCGGTCATTGAACCCGTTCTACCATATAATGTGCTGCCTATCGGGAACAGTTTGTTATATCCGTTACCAGTGCCAGACACTTCTATAACTTCTTCGTTGTTTGGGAAGGATACTGAAATATAACCTTCGTTCGATGGTCCTCCATTGTTTATCACAGAGACGTCGATTGTGGCAACATCACCTTCATTAACACCTGCAAGAGGTTCGATGTCAACGCTGGATATTGAAGGAGAGGGGGACGGGGCAGGAGATTCAGTACCCGGATCTGTGCTCATGCGAAGAATAGCAAGACCACCATATTCTGGAACCATATATATATAATTGCCAGATACATCACCGATACCACAGCCGTCAAGTGAAGAAAAGAAAGAGTGACCGCTATAACCATCACTTCTATCTGCAAACTGTGGTGCTTTCGGATCACTAATGTTCACAATGCCAAGACAATAGGTATCAGATTCAATCGGGTTGAGGTCAAATAGTACATAGGCATATTCACCTGATACAATAACTTGATCTATATTACTACCAGGTTCACTACACTTTCCTACAAGTTGCGGTAGCGTTGGATCACTGATATCTAGAATTATTAGACCATTTTTGTCATTGGCCAAATATGCATATTGACCGGACACAGCAACATCATGAATGTAATAAGTGCTGGAGTATTGTCCGACTATTATTGGTGATTTGGGGTCACTGATATCGATAACTATGAGAGAGCCAGTTTCATAATCAACTGAAGCTGTTAAATATAGATATTGACCAGATACATCAAGGCTTGTAATATAATCATTAAGGGCGTACTGTCCTACTAGTTTTGGGTCTGCAGGATTACTTACATCCAGAATAAAATAATTTTTTTCATGGTTCAGTAAATATGCATAATTATCAGATACTTCAATAATTCTTATTTCATCCTGCTCATTATATTGGCCTACAAGTTTTGGTGTCGCAGGATTAGTAATATCATAGACCATAAGAGTAGTACCTGTTGAATAATCAGAAGCAGTTACATAGACATAATTATCAGAAGAAGTAATACTATCAAAGCCTGTATTTGGTGGTGGAGTTATGCGATTTACTTCTACTGGATTTGTTGGATCAGTTACACTTAATGTAACAAGATTACCAAGCTGCAGAACATAGGCATAATTTCCAACTACCTCGGCATCTCCAATTTCTCGATCACTGCCAAAACTACCTACTTGCTCTACAGTGATTTTTTCAGCTGAACTGGTTCCTGCTAGCATTATCACTATAAGCAATACCATCCCAAAGTAAACCGATTTGTCAAATTTGATTTCCATTATTGCCACCCGAGACACAAACTAAAGAGAACATTACTCATCTTTTTGTTGTACGATTTAAAAAGCATTTTATTAACTGGTATTTAAAGCTGTTTAAAAGAATTGAATCTTAAGTAATATATTTCAATTTAATAAATAAGTATAAATCGACGTTTACATGGAAATTTACCTTTGAATTTTCAAGAAAAGATAAATAAAAATAATTTTTTATAATTGTAGTATCCCTGCATACAATACAGGGATGATACAATTAATTATCGTCTCGCTTCAAGTACATGTATCCAACTGTGACCATTCCAATCAACAAGATACCGATGGCAAGTGTCCATATGTTGGACCTTTCTGATTGCGCTTCTTCTATTCCTAAATCATCTGATTCAGTGTCATGCAACTCTGTATCGGTGTCATCAGTTACAGGTGATGAAAGTTGCTTTTCAGCAGTAATCGCAAATGGCGAAAAACCTGGAGTACTGGCTTCAAAATGTAAATAGGTATCTCCTTCACTTCTCTTTTTGGTTTCAAGCTTTTGCCACTCGCTGCCATCATATCTGCACAAACAAATGCTGCTTTCAACGATACCATTTTCATTGATCCAGTCTTTTTCAACCTTAAATCCCACAGCAGCATCTTTTATATTTTCAGGGGTTGCAAATCCCGCTTTGCCAACCCACAGATTGACATTGCAATAGACCGTATCAGGCGGCGTGGTCTTGACTAGCCCCGAGGTATCGTTCAAAACTTCCACAGTCGTAGAGATCTTACCCCAGTTTTTCATGGCAGTGAAAGTTATATAATCGATAACATTTCGGTCATCATTGAAAGTATATGAAACCAGCTTATCCTTAATCACATCGGCTGATTTTACATCCTTGTAAACAATATTTTCAAGCTTCTCACCGGTGTTGCCACCGCCTCCTCCTCCACCACCACTGCTACTCTTGGTAGTGGTGCTTCCTCCACCGCTTCCTCCTCCTTCATCTGGGGAAACAGAAGGAGAAGAAACTGTAATATAATCAGGTTTTATTTGAGTACTATTACTGGCAGTATTAGCTGCTACTAATTTAACAGTATATGAACCTGGATTTGTATAGACATGTACTGGATGTTGTTCTTCAGATGTCTGCCCGTCACCAAAGTCCCATAACCATGAGGTAATGTCTCCTATAGATATATCGTTGAAAGTAATAGTAAGTGGAGAATTACCACTTAATGGAATTGCTGTGAAATCTGC
>CALBTS010000700.1 GCA_937968035.1 uncultured Methanomethylovorans sp. | reverse complement strand
CAAGCGTAAGATATTAACAATCAATGCGTTGGCATTTTTTGTCATGTACTAAGCCAAATCGATTAAAATTTTGTGCAAAAAACTTTGTAAAGTTGCTCCATTCTGGATCATCGCACGGGAGTAAAATTGTTTTATCGCGGAATACGTCTGGATCATACTCTAAGTAAGCTGCAATTTCTTTTTCTATGTCGTGATATTGAGTATAAAACTCATCGTTCTTAGCAATTTTAGCATTTGTCAGGTTGGTATTCGCCATTTTCCTTAGGGTAATTTATGGTCAATTGCATTCTTTAATCTTCTTATTGAAATGGAGTTCATTCGAAAATACAGAAAATCCTTTTAAAAAGTTAATTGATTCAAGAGTTTAAGCATGGGACTGGTTTCAGGCCACTAACGTTCGGTGGTATGTTCAGTTGGTGCAGAGTCGTTGAGGCGCGCTTTTTTGAATTCGTGATGGTGTGGCATTTTTCTTTTGGATACAAAATTGTCGGGTTAGGCAGAGCCGTGACACCATCGCGGCAGAGCCTACGTCAGCAGGTCAGCCTGATTAACCATTACAAATAGTTTTACAAGCCAGAAAGTATTCTCTGCATAGAAGCCAATTGCATATGCAGACCCGTTAGAAGCAGGAAATACTCTTAAATGGCTTATTATTCAATATTAACCACCTGAGGTAAAGGAATGGTTATTGAATTTAGGTCATCTGAAGTCAAAGGTATTTCAGATGGTTCAGAAATTGACCTGAATCTTTCGGGAAGGATGCTGGTCTCGGGATATGACTCACTGTTAAATGGCTCATTATTAGACCAATTGCCCAAATTTAAATATGTCAGGTTTTTCATATATTGTTAATATTACACAAATTTATATTGGATTATTCAATTTTCCAACCTCTACTAGTAATATTTGGCACTATCTGATACGAACCATTTGCCTGTTTTGTTCCATAAACACTATGTTGAATTTCAACGTAGTCGGTTCTGGATATACTTTCAACATATGCCAATTTTGAGCTTATTTCGATGGTATTGCTTTGGTTCACTTTAAGATCTTTGTTTTGTGAAACAAAATCCATTAATGGATCAAATGGATCATCAGCTTTCGTTTCATTCTCATATTCAATATACAAGTCCCACATAAGTGATTCAAGTTCAGGATCTGCATTCACAACAGTTCTTAATCCAATTTGTTCTCTTGCTTCTTTTCGGTTTATCGGGTGGCCATGATAATAAAGTTTAGAGGTTAAATTGTCAACTATATCGATAATATCATGCTGTTCCTTCGCTCTATTCATGTGAAGAGATAATAACTTTTGGGCCATCATTCGTGATTGAGCAAGCGATCTCTTTACATTGCCCAGCGCTAGTGGATGAATATTATCAGCTAGTTTATTAAAAGCTTGGACTAACTCATCTTCATGAGTTATTCCAGCATCTTCTTTGATCAAGCTTATATATGCCGTAACATCCTCAACACTTATACCAAGTTTCTGTCTTGGATTTGTAGGATCTGGAGGATTAAAAGGGTTCGCCACTGTAGGATCTGTCGGCCCAAGCATCCCCATTGGGTGCATGATGATTTCATCTGCACCTAACGCTGTAAGGGTGGCAGCACTAAATGCTCGGAAAGGTATCAGAACTGAGAATTTTTTCGCGTATTCCCGAATTAGGGTTACAAGCCTCCATGGCACGGTCCCATCCCCACCATTGCTTACCAAAAGAAGGTCAATATCTATTTTCCCTTTCTTTTCATCTTCGATTGAATGCAAATGTTCATAGATTTTCCTTATCATATCTATCGCCATTTGCACTTCCAAATTTGCACGGGTGCTGGTAATATAGGTAATTAGTTTAGTACCTCGGTGCTTTTCGATAGATTCGATCAGTTTAATTCTTGATTCTTTGCTCATTTCTTTCTTTTTAAGTTACAAAATGAAGTTATTTGTTTGCTTATAATGTCTGTCGGTAACTGTCAGTTGCCGCAGTGTCGTTTTGACGTGTGATTTTTTGCACTTGTGGTGCGATGCAGGATTATGTTGTTAATTCTCTGTGTCGCGTTGGAGAATACAGTTACACCAGCAAAAGGAACCAGGCGGTGACCAGGGCATGCAGATACACAAATCACCAAGTGGTCCTCATTATCCAGAAGTTTCTCGAAGTGTGGAGAATCAATTGCATATACCGACCTATTAGCAACCGGAATATTTGATTTAAAAGTTACTTATCCGACCATATACGTCTTTGAGGACCAATTTCACGAATTCATCAATGACCATTTTTGAATACTTGTCTCTCAATCGTACTATTTTATTATATTTTTGTTTTATTTTAACTGAATCATCTTCAACTTGATTGATATATTCCTCAATCGTTTCATACAGTTCAGTAAATGCAAATAAAGGATTATCTTGCTCAAGCGTGGTAACTCTTAAATCTTCAATTTCATTAATCTCTCCATCAAATTTCAAAAACATTACGAAAGGCAAGGAAACGGATTGAGTAATCCCAAAAACATATCGGAATGTTTCATTGAATTCTCTGTTAAGTTGCTTACTATCACTATGCAAGTAAAAAACAGATAGTTTATTCCCGGAAAGCCTATCCAACTTCGCAAATCCACCCTGACTTTTCAGAATGTTCCTAATGGCCTTATTAGTAAAATCATAAAAAATAAAAGCAAATGCATGAGCCCGCTTAACTTCAATATGATTTTTACAAATCTCGCTGAATCTTTGCAAAAAGGAAGGGAAAGAGTGTCCAATTCCGATTGAATTACCCTGTTCGTATATAGGTATCATGTATCGTATAATTAGGATGGCTAAGACACATATAGATGTTTTAATGGCAGATAATAATCATTATGACAATAACCCCTGAAATCCAGATACCGCTCGGACAATGAAGGTTATCATAAAGCATTTCTTTCCAGATTATTTAATGCACAGCCCCGTCAGTCCCAGTGTTAACCACCCCAACTACCACATCGCTCAACGCACCATCAACAAAAGAGACAAACAGATAGATTGCCCTACTAAGTTAGGTAATCATATTAATACAGTGCAACCAAATGTCAGATTATTTGCCTTTTGATCGCAAAAAAAAAGAGAGCACAAAAACTCTCTTTCTTTGCGACTAGAGGAGGATAACCTCCCTGGTCCCATACTTACTGCGGATTTCATCAAACGACAATGGATCATGCTTGCCTGTAATCCGTTTTTCATCATCCCTCCAGTACCAGCTCTTCTTATCCGAACTGTACCTGAATCCAAGCTCTTTTAAGTCATCTCTGGCCTCAAAAGTCTTTCCGGATACCCAGAGCCAGTCTTTAATGATTTCGACGTGTATGCCCTCAGATTTGACCTTAGAATGAAGCGCATCAACCATGGCATTCATAGTAAGTTTACCCTTGGCAGTCTCAACTGGCTTGGAAATCGAGTGAGTCTGCCTCAAGACTGTGTAATCAGCCTTAATAAGTCCCATCATCTCATTCTGACCAGAGAAAACCCTGGATAACTCCTGAAACCGTTGCTCAACTTTCT
>CALBTS010000699.1 GCA_937968035.1 uncultured Methanomethylovorans sp. | reverse complement strand
GCCAAACGCGTACAAATCGCCGTAGCGCGATTGAAAAATGCGGCGGGTATAAAAAGGCGTTAATCAAGGAACGGTTTCAAGAATTATGCAAAACAGTAAATTTGCTAAAACGCATAAAACAGAAACCGACGACGACTATCCTGGGACGGTTTCCAGAATCTTGCAAAATACTAAAAATAGTAAAATGCAAGAAACTGCCGACGACCATAACGACCCGGAAACGAAAGGTAGGGAACAGTGCGGAATTTTACTAAAAATAGTAAATTTACGCACATTAACGGGCACGAAGAGGCCAAGCGAAAAATCCTGAAGGCATGGAACACACAACAGATCATTGCCGACGCGCTCAAGATGGATCAATCAATTGTGTCTAGAAGTATCAAAAATATGCAAAATGGACAATTGTCCATTTTGCATAAAAACTACGAAAATGCGCAGTTCCTCTGCAAGGCAGGAAAATCGCGGAACATGCACCTAAACGCCCACAAATCGCCGTAGCGCAATTCCTGCAGGCGCAGGCATAAAATCACTCGTTGCGTCATTCGCGTTTCGCCTTGCGCCCCGTACACGTTGCGCCCCTCATGATCGAGGCATCATCTTTTCGTTCAAATTTTGCAGTTCGTTCAAAATCTGCTCACTGATTTTTTCGTCTGAACACGGAACAACGTTTTTATGTATTACGCTGGCCCGCGCCAGCGCATTGACAATACGAGCGAACTTGTCAAAATCGAATTCACCAGTTTTTTTTGATTGCTCGTCAATTTTGCGTATCTCTCGAATCGCGATTTCTGCAATCATTTTCGAGCCGTCCAAGAAAAGTTGACAAGATGTTTCGATCTTGTCAACAAGTCGCCTGTACAGCGTTTTTTCGAGTTCGTTTTGAAATTCAATTCGCTTGTCGATCCAATTCTCCTTCCAACACCATTTGGAAATTGCTGGAAACTTAATTTCGAGTGCGCTCGATATTTTTTCGAGCGTATCACCCCTCAAAAACCGCTCGAAAGCGTTTGTTTTCAGCTCTTTTGAATACATTTTTATCCTCCACAGATAGAAAAATTATGCAAAACGTGTGTAACCCCCCCCCCATGGAGGCATGGCCAGTGCTTCTTTTCTTTCTTCTTTCATGTCATGAAACGGTTTGTATATTCTGGCTTTCGCGTGATCTTTCTTTTGCAACCGAAAGAAATAAAGCATTTGCGAAAAACGCAACAGCATTTTCAAGCCTTGGCAAAAAGTGACTTGTTTATTTTCAAGGATAAGCAAACCTTGGTTTCAGCAAAATAGCGGTTTTGCAAGGTGGCAAAATGCGCTAGCCTTAGAGCCGTCTTTGCCTTAGATGCCTTAGATGACCCCTTCAAGGTCGGGGTTGCCTTGATTTTATTGGCCTGCAGAGTGACACTACACCTTTTGCCTTAGATGCATGTAAGGCACCATTTTCTATATGTATCAACAACTTACGTCCATTGCCTTACATGCCTTAGATGATTTTTGTTTTTTCTGTTTTTGTAGATAAAAAAAAAATTTGTTTTTGGACGTGTTTTTGTTAAAAATTTTTACTTGGTTTTTGTCGAAAATCAGCTAAGGCACGTAAGGCATGTAAGGCACTTTTTTTTATCTGTTTAAGATATAGATAGAATAAGGATTATATAATTATATACTATATCCACATATGCCTTACATGCCTTAGCTGATTCTAAAAACACTAAAACAAAAGGCTTTCAGCTAAGGCAACACATTTTTTTGTCTTAATCATTTTGTTTTATCCTCCAAAACCAAGTCATTTTCTTGCTTCCAAGTTCTCTACATCCATTTTTTCTTTCACAACCAAGCGAAATCAATGCTTTCGCTATCGTTCTCTCATCGCTTATGCTTACTTCGCTTGATTTTCCTTGTTGTCTCACAAAAGTTAAAATGTCTGCAAGTGAAAACACCAAGGTTTCTTCTCCTGTGTTATCCGCTGTGATTTTCGCAATGCTGGCGTCTATCTTTTTATTTCGTACAAGCGCGATAGAAATGCCTAGAAAAGTCTGGCCAAGGTCGGAGGCTTTTGTCGTTTCGGTTTGGTGCATGATCGTTTTTGACACATCCTCCAGTCGGACAAAAAGCGATTCTATTTCTTGCTCTGACTCGCTTTCTAACAGGCTTTCAAGCAATGCATTGTAGCAAGAATAAAGCAGAGTATGAGTTTGCAAAATTCGATCTTCACAATTGCTTGCAATTTTGCGCATTTGAGAAACGTTAGCTTTAAAATTTCGGATAAGCAAGTCAGGTTTTATGTGCTTCAAGCAGTGCGAAATGAAGCAAGAAAAAGAATCCTGGTTATCCTGTAGCCATGAAAAAGACTCAGTATCTCGTTTGTTTAAATCTGTGTTGATTTCAACGATCCGGGATAGGGCGTCTTCTGCTTTGTTTCCGATCAGATTTTGTGTTGATACGACAATGAAGTTTGCGTTGATTTCTCCTGACTCCATCTCGAAATCATTGCTTTTCTTTGCTCTGGTGTACCCTTCGCGATCAAACAAACTGCAAAGCATTGTGTTATTTTGTTCATTGCTTCGAAATTCGTTCAATACGACGATACCGTTTTTGAATTTGGCCCCAGCCCGCTGGTAAGCTTTTTGTGTAGAATTAATATTGAAGAAATTCAAAATTTTGTGGCAGGCAAGAAAAGCGCTTATCCATCTTGCAAGACAAGATTTGCCGCTTTCGTGCTTACCATACAAAAACAAGATTGGCGAAAAGTAGAATTCTTTAAAAAGAATATCAGAAAAAAGCGATTGCACCGCGAAACCAAGCGCAATCCAGCTTTGATCTTTCAAAATTGCGTACATATTTTTAACGATCTGCACCAGATTTTCTTTTTTGCCTTCGCCACACACGATCATTTTTCTATTTTTGTCTTGCATTGGCGGGAGGATACCGCAAGCTTTCACATCAACAACTTCACCATTGCGCTTGACAAGCGCATTGTGCGCAAGATAGCCTTCTTCGATCATGCCAAGATAGCCTGTTTTTTTGATATGTTGCACTTCATTTTTCTTTAAAACGAACATCAAAAGTTGATTATGTGTTGCTGTATCAGTGATATGATAGAAGAAAGCGCCCCGTGACATGATCGAGTCTCGAAATTGCGCTATGTTGCCAAGCACTGTGCCAGCAATTTCTATTTCTTGCTTATCGCTTTCGCTTGATAATTCTGCAATCCAAGAAATAGCACCGCTATCATCTTCTATTTTCTTGCTAATCTGCATGGTGAAAGCAGCAATTTCAAAAGGTACGATTTCGTCTTTTGCTTGTCGGTAGATAAAGGTTCGGTTTTTCTGCTCAAAAATTTCTTTCTCTTTTTCTTGGCTCTCATGCTTCTGTTGCTGCTTTTGTTGCTGTTTGTAGGCTTTCACATACCCAAAAAATTCAGCAAAACCGGCCTGGAAAAACGATTCTAGTTTGAGCTTAGCCCAAATTTCTTGCAGACGTGGTTTTGCAAGTTGCAAAGATAAGCTGTGCTTTGCTGCCAGCTCTGCAAATTTTTCAAGCTGTATAGTTTCTTTATCGAATAGTTCGAAAGGGTTTTCTTTTGCCGCTTCAATCAATGCTTTCAAAGCTTTTTCTGGCTGTACACCCTGTTTTTCTTCTTTGGCTACAAGATAATCGTCAATGCCTTTGCCCTCTGTGAGGGGCCAATCCATAATTTTTGGTATAGCTTTCTTACTTCGCAGAAATAGCCATAACGAAAGGATTTGGTTCTGTACGTCAGTATTTTCACGCCAATCAGCATCGAAGCCAATCAAGAATTCTTTGCCTGCAAAGCGCACGCTTTGCCAGATAGGCGATTGTGACCACATTGTCACGCCTGAAAAGCCGATTGCTGTAGACAGGCTATCTATTTTTCGTAGCTCTTGCGTAATCTTTGCAGATTTCTTTTCCCCTTCGGTCAAAACGATAAAGCCTTGCTTGTTGCTTAGTTTTTGGGCTTCTTCTGGCAGGTAGTAGGCGTGGAACGCGCTTTCTTGAAGTGCTTCAAGTTTTTCTTTGGTAGGTGATAGATATTTTCTACCTTCTACTTTAGCTCTGAGTTTAACTCTTGAAAAATTGCCGGTTTGCTGGTATGGTATTTGATAAACTTCTGTAAGCCTCAAAATTTCTTGTTTTTCAATGCTTGAAAAGCCAAGCAGGGCTTTAAGCCTTTCTTTCCCCTCTTTCCCTCCTTTGATTTCTGTAATTTTCATTTCGTTTATTGTGGCTTCGCTCAAGCCACTTTTTTTTAAATCATCGCAGACCCATTTTGACAATTTTGCTTGATTTTGTTGCTGTTGCATCGTAAAATATACTCCAATGCTTAATGTGGCCCGGATTAGCCCGGGCCAATATTTTTTCTCTGGTTTTGCGTTATGTCACATTTTTTTCAAGTCTTTGCAACATCACTTTCCGCAATTCACAACAAAAATTTTCTTTGGCAACCTCGTCTCCCTGCCAAAGAAAATTTGCAATTTCATCAGCCGTCCTTGCAAATTCCAGTATTTGATCGTAGTTTCTGAGAAGTGCATCAAAATCAATCATGATTGCGTCTCCCCTGCTCAATCTCAATCTCGTCAAGCATTCCCCGAGTTTCGCACTCACTCGCGCTCTCTGCAAGCAGCAAAACCAGCTTTTCTAGACGCGAAACGCGATCGTTAAGCTCGTCAATTTCGCATCGAAAGCAATAATCCATATTTTTTCCCCTTTCAAAATGGAAGTCTTTTCTTGTATGTTACGCCATCGCCAGCGCCATTTCTTCTTCCCAGCAAAATTTCGATTTTCAGGTCGTCCAATTCATCTTGATAATTCATGACTTTACCTCCTGCTCTTGCTGTTCGATCAGTCTTATATTTACTTCTTTTGCTGCACTGAAAGCCATGTTCCGGGCTTCTACTTCATTGACACTATCCGAAAAAAACGCTATTGGAACCCCGAAAAAACGCGCGAGTTTTTCAAGGTCATGCGTTTTTGGTGCCCGAATTCTCTCGATGTGGTCAATTGTGTTTACTCCGGAACAATCCATGACAACTCTTTGCGGTAGCCTCGCCGCCTTGCGCAATAGTTTAAGTCGTTTAGAGATTATGCGCAAATGCGGATTTTCGTTGTAACGTACTAAAGAAGCCATAGGGAATCCTCCTAGAAGCGTTGGCAGAAAGGCTTTTTTTCGTTGACTGGCGATTGGATTTGATGTAAGATGGGTATCTAACGCTAGTATACGCAATTACAACATCTAGCCCAAAGCGAAGTTAACGAACGGCAATTCGTTAACTTCGCGCCACATCAAGATATCATATCAGAAAAGACTCCCATGAATCCAGAGAAAAAAAATAAAAAAATACCTTCTCATCCTTTATTTGATTGTGCATACACATGTATAGGCACAATTAAATATGTTAAAAAAAAATATACTTATGCTTTTTATTGGTTCAAGAACGCACAGTATTTTTTTTTATAATCACCCCTCAAGAAGTCTTTTTTTAGCTGTTTGAAACATTCTTCTTCCATGTCTGTTGGAAGGAGCGTTTTTTTCTTTTTGATATCGTAGACTTGCAATAATCGCCCCGTTTTGCTTCTCTGAGCGAGTACAAAATAACTTTCATCTTCCAATATTTCCTTTGCTTCTACGGGATATGTCACTTCGAATTTTTGTTTTTCTTTCGCAATGCTGGCCCTCCCGCCGTCGAAAAGATTGACAAAAAACCACAGCATACCCGGGGAATGGACGGTGATTGGATATGGATTGCCATTGCCCTCTCCGATATACATATTCACAACGTCTATTTCTATGGTTTCCGTCAGTTGATGACCGCGTTTTTTGTGTGGCATTTTTTTACAGGAAGCAACACCAAAATCACTGATAAAGACTCGGCCATTTACGCGGAAGTGGTCAATTGTCTTGAAGCGAACACGATTTTTTAACGTGGTCATGTGCATTCCAAGCATTCTTGCGGCCATATTGACGCTATAGCCACACATCAATAAAAATCGTCTAGACATATAATAACTGTCGTTATGTTTCATGGTCTTTTGGCGTCTCCCAGGTCAACCGATATAAATTTTCCATGTCCTCAAAAAAAACGACCCTCATAAATCGCGCAGGAGGGGCACCAATGCCCGTCCATGTCATTTTACACCATGGCCATGTTTCCGGCAAGCCGCCCATTTCATGGTATTTCAAAAATGAAATAGGGTCCATCAAATCATTGTCTTTGTTAAGTTTTTCGCTTGTAAAGCGTTTTTCAAGCAACAAGGCAAACAGGGCTCCCGCTCAATGCTACCCACGAGAGCCAGCTTGCTTTCAAACAACACAGGTTTTCTTTTTCCTGGGTGTCTCCATTTCATCCATGATATGGTTTTTCAGGTGGGCCTCTGCCTCTTCTGGAGTATCCCCACATCCGATCAGGTCACTATTTGCGATTGTCGCAACATAGCATTCATCCTCTTCGCTCCAATCTACATTGATTTTATCAGGTTCTTTCATTGCATATCCTCCTCAACGGCCTGAATGATCTTTTTTATGTATGGCCCTTTTACCTCTCGATTTACGCCAGCTCCATGAGCAACCGAAAAGAATTCTATCACGTTCCCGCCACTATCAACTACTTTCCATTCGTTATTTTTCGTTTGCTCAACCCCATAGCCACGATCTTTCAAGTATTCTCTCAATTTTTTGAACGTCCACGGCTTCATAAAGGTTCCTTTTCAAAACGCCAGGGGCCAGATTATTGGTAGAGTGCAGTCAATTTCTTGATTGTACTTGCATGGAAACGGCCTCCCTTGCGCCCCTTCTCACCCCATGAATTCAGCCGCTTTGCAATCTGGTAGGTATTCAGCCCAAGGTTTTTCAAGTCTTTGATCTTCTGATACAGTGATTGATTGAGAGGGCTTTCTTTCGCCAGACGTTTTTTGGCCGCTACGGCTTTTTCTCTGGCCTTGTCAGTAAGATTTTGTGGTGAGCCAAGCTTGAATCCCTGCTCTTTCTTTGCTTCCAATGCCGCCTTGGTCCGCTCTTTGATCTTTTCCCCCTCCGATTGGGCGAAGGTGGCGAATATCCCGAAAATCATGGTATCCATGTTTGGCAGGTCGCAAGCTACCAGTTCCAGGTTTTCCTTGATTTCAAACAAGTGCCTCGCTATCCTTCCAAGCCGATCGAGCCTTGCAACGATCAAAGTGGCCTTCGTGGCTTTGCAAAAGGCTATGGCTTCATCTAATTTAGGGCGTTTCGTTTTTCGCCCGCTCTCGATCTCAACGAATTCGGCCATTATTTTTCCATTCCCCTTCGTGAATCCCTTCACAATGGCCTTTTGTGCCTCAAGGCCAAGGCCGGAAAAGCCCTGTTCCTTAGTACTTACGCGGTAATAAGCGGCATATTTCTTGACTGATTCTTTGGCTTTCATACAAGACCTCTTTAAAATAAAGCATCTCCCCCGTTTTTTACACTACTTTAACCGTCCGTTTAAGATAGTGTACTACTTTCATTTTCGGAATGCAAGAAAAATCCCTATTTTCCCCTTCTGAAATCCTTATTTTTATTCGATTTCAAAAGGGGCCTGAAAACGCCTTGTTGCCCATCTTAAACGTATCATTTTGATTGTGTAATACGCTTTGGCATTGACAAAAATAATCTTTCGGGTAGAATGGCTTTCTTGGCTGGCTACCTAAACAAATTTTCCTGCAAAGGAGTTTTATATGCCAATAAAAAACATTTTGGCCAAATTGAGCATAGATGATAAAAAAGAAATCTTAAGGCACATCGTTATTCTGCCGATGATAGAGGATGATAAATCCTTGTCTCAGGAAGAACTAGAAGATATAAAAGCATCTGGACACAAACTTGGTTTTGACATAAATACAATCATGAGCGAGGTAGAAGCACTCGTAAAACAAATCGGCGCAGTCATCGAAAAAGAATAGCCTTCAAGGGCCTGCTAACTTTGAGAGGATTTCCGCGCAGTCAAAAAAAAATAGCCAGGGGGTATCCAATCCGGTTTGCTCCCCCTG
>CALBTS010000698.1 GCA_937968035.1 uncultured Methanomethylovorans sp. | reverse complement strand
AATCTGCTTAAACAAACGTTTAAATAAAATTTGTTTGTCCTATTATTAGAATACTGAGTAATGCATAAAGCATGCCATTATTTCTCTTGCATAAATTATGCCATTATTTTTTCTTGCATAAACTATGCCAAAGTATATGAGAAAAAATTAACCAGTAAAAAATCTAATAAAATCAATAGTAGAGAATATTTTTCACAGCTTACTGTAAAAATTTTACTCAAAATTTATTTTAGACTCTAATAAAATCAATAAGTTAAGTTTGGCATGGTTTAAGCATATATACTCGTCAAGTTTTTAAGCTTAGCGCACATTATGCGCAGGGAGGTTAATTGTGCCTGGGACTTATACCACTAAATCTGGGAGAGAGAGTTACAAATGGGTAGCTCCGACCCGCGACAACGGTTGCCCCGTCATAATCGACGGGAAAGAATGCCGTATGCGGGTTTACATCTCCGGGGGTAAAGTTTCAGGGTCCATACAATTAGCATCTCCCCAAGAGTTTTATGGGAGACGTTTATCAACCTCCCGTAAAAAAAGAAAAGCCCATATAGCCGGTGATTGGGAGGTTAAAAGTAATCTCGCCCCACAAACGATATGGGTGTTTTCATACCCTGTCACGGCTACCCGCCGTGAGCGTCGCAGGGTATACGAGAATGTTGTAGGGTGGCTAACGCATAACGGGGTTAAATTCGAACCCAAATTTGTCGAGTCCCTCGTAATAGGGGGATCGAAAATAGCAGCCCAACACGCTCTCGAACAAAAACATAGGGCCATATTGACGAAGGGCGACCCTGCGAGATAGCAGTCAAACCCCACTCTTTGCAGCCCCTGCAATAGCACAAGCCCAAATATTAACCCATGCTGTGCATGGCCCATGCCTTGGAATTTTTCTAGGGCATGAACGATAGCACAAGGGAGAAGGAGGGCCAAAATGAGGGACGAAAGATGGGAAAAAAGGAATAGGGACTTGCTATCCCTTTTACTTGATGATGGGAGATTTTTTGAAGACCAAGATGAATCTTGGGAATTAGCGAACGAAATTGATGAGTGGGACTTGCCCCCCTACATTAGGGCAGAGAGGAGGAACATAAAATGGGATTAGTGCCATATTCCCTAGATGAGAGATTGAGGGAAGAGGAGGGCAAGTGGGAAAAACTTGCCCAAAAGCAATTTAATTTAACAGACGCCCAAATAAAATGGCAGGGCGTCGCGATGGGAATCTCCATCGCTAGGGAATTATTATTGGGGAGATTGGATTTCCACGGGATTGACCGTGAAAAATTTTAGGGGGTAAAAATGGCAATTAATAAAGAGGAAGCTAGGGAATTAGCCAGGAGGATAGGGGATCTGGTAAATGCTTATGTGAGGGATGATGAGGAGGGAGCGTTCCTGGATGAACTAATGCACAGGGAGCATCGTACCCTGCAAAGGGGGATCGGGAGATTGTTTTTACAATTTATTGTCAACATGGGAGACCCAATGATGGCAAAATATACAGACCCACGGAATGATCGTCTCCATGAGGTGGGGACGATCATTAGAAGGGCCTTAGAAGAAGAAGGGAGGTTTATATACAAGGGAAAAATAAGCATTACGGGTGCTTAGTGCTGAATCTGGGTTGCAATCGTTTGCAGCCCAGGCTTGAACATTAAGCAAAAGGGAGGTAAGATAATGAATACATACGAATTGATAACAAGTCGGGTAATGCAATCCCTAGAAAGGGGTGTTGTACCATGGAAGAAACCATGGGGAGAATCTAATTGGCCCACAAACGCTTACACCCGAAGAAAATACACAGGGTGTAATGTGTTTTTGCTGAGAGCCACGGATTTCCCATCTACATTTTGGGTTGGATTTTCACAAGCCCAACACATGGGCACCCATGTCAAAAAAGGAGAAAAAGGGACACAAATTGTAAAATGGAACCCTCTAAAAAGAAAAGATGAGGAGGGCAAGCTTATAATCGTAGGGATGGCACCACAAATACTAACAGTATTTAACCTTTCCCAAACCACAGCGGATTGGGAAAGCCTAGAAGAAAAGGGAACAGGGCCCGTCTTGCTGAGGGACGCAGAGGATGTGGTGAATGGATATCGGGATAGACCAGGGATTGAGTATGGTTATCAAGGGGCTTGCTACAACCCCATAAAAGATTTGGTAAGAATGCCAAACAGGGATCGCTT
This sequence comes from uncultured Methanomethylovorans sp., assembly GCA_937968035.1. GTDB lineage: Archaea > Halobacteriota > Methanosarcinia > Methanosarcinales > Methanosarcinaceae > Methanomethylovorans. The sequence continues at coordinate 5,844 of CALBTS010000698.1, read as the reverse complement.
CGAGTCATCAGAAGGGTTTTACTCATGTCTATTTCATGAGTTGGCCCACTCAACAGGTCATGAGTCCCGATTAAATCGTAATCTAAAGAATTTCTTCGGGGATGAAAAATATTCCCTGGAAGAATTAGTCGCAGAAATGGGAGCCGCTTTTCTGGGTGGCGAATGCGGGATCTTGGATCAAACATTTGAGAATACAGTAGGGTATATCGAATCGTGGTTAAAAGCCCTTAGCAAAGACAAGGGGATGTTCGTTAAGGCGGCATCCCAAGCACAAAGGGCAGCCGATTACATTCTGGGAAAGACTAAAAATGAGATATAGGGACATAGTAAACGAGTGGGAGCCAGATGCTTTTGTAAGGGAGGGCGAAGACACCCTCAAATATTTTCTATTGGAGCATCGGGTTCCCACAGATGAGATAGTCATGTTGGGTCCAGATGGGACCGAAATTTGGTTACTATTGGGAACCGATAACAGACCCCCATTTTTAGACAATGGGCTTCGCCAAGTATATTGTAAGGGAAAATACTGGTGGGCCTTATATCTAAGGGACGTTTAGTCAAACGAAACGGGACTCTACATCCCGTCGAGCCCTTGGCTCCTGATGAGTTTGAAAAAACGGAGGGATTGACCATGAAAATAATCGTGGGCGATTTACAAGTGACCCAGACCGAGAAGGGTTATAAGTTAACGGCATTGGGTAAGGAATACTATGAGAACATACCCAGTGTATATGAATCATACGTGGTAAGGAAGTTAAGGGACGTGAAAGAATACTTCCCAAAACTAAGCTACGCTCTAAACAGGGCCATCAAACTAGACCCTCAACCATTCGGGGCCATCGATGAAATATTGGGACAGTATGATAAACAAGTTGAGGGTTTTGGGATCGAGGCTATAAGGCAAGAAGAAATGTCCCAATCATACTGGTATGATGTTAGGGCCATCTATGTAAACATGGGCGACGCATACTTCGAGACCCTATTGTATGATGCCAAAGTCCATAAATTCTTCATGACATCATGGGGAGATTTCGTAGAGACAAGGGAGAGTAAGAAATGTCGTTTTATATAAAGGAGGGAAGATTTGAGGCTAAGTTGGGTAATTTAGATTTACCAATAACAACCCTCATCTATAATTTTGAATCAGCAAATGGGTGTACCGGGAAACTTATTGGTAAGTGTAAAGTGTGGGACATTTGCTATGCACAAAAAGCTGAAACAACATGGCCCACGGTTACTCCTTATAGGGAAAGACAACGGGCTTTTTGGAAAAAGTGTACCCCACGTGGATTTGTCAACAAACTAGCCCACATCCCATTCAAGACATTCAGATTTGGGGAAGCGGGAGAGATAGATTCACAAGAATCCCTAGACAAGTTGAATGATATTGCAAAAATACTATGGGACAAGAGAAGGGTAGTTACTTATGGGTATTCCTGTATGGAACATCTAGACTTCAGGGGATCCATTGCCCGCATTAAACTGTCGGGCTATCCCGCGAAGGAGGGAACCACTGGGTCTACGATGGTAGTTGAGAAGGGCGCTGAGATCCCAGAAGGCTGGCACAGATGCAATGGTAAAGCGGGCAAATGTACCCGATGCAACATCTGCACCCTGCCCAACATTATTAATGTCGCTATGGAAAAACATTAGGGATTGACCGTTTTTTATTTTTTGGGTAGTTTTAGGTAAAAAGGGAGAAAAAACATGAATTGTCCAAAATGCAAGGGAGAATGGGGAAAAGAAGTGTTTCCTTCAATAAGGGCGCTTTTTTACACGGAAAGGTTTACGCCTATTAAGGGTTTTCAGGATGTTATTAATGAACAACCTATATGGGATTGTGACTACGAAAAAGAAGAAGAAACAGAAAGCGATTACTTGGAATGGGACTATCGGTGTAGTTCTTGTTCCTACAAAATACCCTATGATGATATTGTAGAGATAGTTAAATCTTATGCGAGGCAATGGTAATGGGACTTGACATGTGGTTGTTAGGTATCAAGGGGAAAGGCGAATCTGCCGAAAGTGTAAGAATCGCCTACTACAGAAACCACCACGATTTACATGGGTGGATGGAAAATCTCTGGATGCAAAAAACTGGGAAAGAAGACGTGTTCGATTTCAATTGCGTTTATTTACGCCTTTCCCAAAAAGACTTAAACAGATTAAAAAGGGATATAAAGAAAAAAAAGCTAACCAAACCGATATATCCTTTCCCTGCGACTAATCCCCCAGACGATTACTTAAACAAGAGGGATCTTAATAACATTTACACAGCACACGCCCTCATTAAAGAGGGCTATAAAGTGTTCTACTATAGCTGGTGGTAGGGAGGTAACATGAAAGCTTTTTCAGCACACTGGGCATTACAGCGATATGCGAAAAATATCAACAAAGAATTTAAACCCAAACCAAACCCAAAAACTATGCAAGCTGTCTTGTATAAAGATGGGCAGCTTGTAGCAATCCGATATTTCGATCAATCAATTCTTTATTTTCACAGGGATGAAAGAAACTTACTTTCCAAACTGGAAGCAAAAAGGGAAGAAGATTGGGAAAGAACGCATAGTATTCCCAATAAGATTATTTACTCAAACATGAAAAGGTGGGTAAGTAGCTTAGACCTAGAAAGTGGGAGGTTAACATCATTATGAAGGTAAAAGTGGGCACAAAGGACTTTAGAAGTTTTTAGGAGGGATTGGAATGAAAAAAATTCTGGTGAAAAATAGCGCGGGACAAATAATATTCGAAAAAAAGTATAGAAGTATGACATTAATATAGCCATAAGATAGGGGATAAACATGCAAAACGATATGATAAGGGTTAAAATCCTGAAGTCTGATTTTATTAGATTGCTTGAAAATGGAGAAATAGGGTTTTCTTTTAACTCTGAGCCCTGGTCTTTCGAGGCTAGTTTTATTGAACCCGAAAACTTGGAAATAATCACTTACGGACCTGGGATAAGATTAAAAAACAACGTAACAGACGGAAACGATATTATTAAATTCCTGGAAAAAATAGCCCAGGAAAACTCCTTAACAATTTTCTGTAAGGGAATTTAACAGGCCGAAAGAGGGGTAATTCCCTCTCCATTGCTAAGAGCAATGCTGATGAGGCCGGGATTGAGCCTGAAAAAAATGTAGGAAAGTTTTTGACTTTTTGCTTTTTTTATGGTAAAATACTTGACACTTAATCAGAAAAAAGAAAGTAAAAAGAAAGGGGAACATCATGAAACTTATGGGTTTGGTGAACAAGATTGCGAAGGGAGCAGATGAGGCACAAACAACACTGAAACTCCCAAACGATTTGGAAGTAATGCTTACCCTAACAAGAAAGGGCCAATCAAGGCCCGACATAAACGATAACGTTGTTGTAGAGGGGATATTTAGACTCCCTTGTAGCTCAGACGATCTTCATCTTGAGTTACAATTTGGGTCGAGGTTAAGTTTGTTTAATGACTATATGTATAGCAAATGGGCCTATGCCAATAGAATGGGCGAGGTAACATACCGGGCAATGACCTTCACGCATAATGCTGAAACCTGGAGAAAAGCTGCCCTTAAAGTCGTAAAAGAATTTAATAAGGGATTTAATGATTTAGCTGCTATGGTAAAAGCCCGTCAAGATGCCCTGTTGAATGCAGAAATGGAGAATCCAAATGAAATATCCGAATTATAAGAAAACATGGGTAGTTACCCATGGATTGAGAGGTTAAAATTTCCAGGAAGAAAAGGAGTTTTGTTATGAATGAGTTTGAATGCCCTAGCTGCGGCTTTTGGGGCATCTTAGAAGAGAATACAATCGTTAATAACCATAGGTGGCTTTTTGTAAATCCAGACTTTGAATTAGAGGTTTACAAAGAAGAATTAGGAATAGTTAAATCAACTTATGTTTGCGCTGAATGCGGTTTTAAACTACCTGTTAATTCAGAAAAGGAGTTAGAGGTATATTTAAGTGATAATAAAAATGAAGGATAATCTTTTACGAATTAAGCGTGAGAAAGACGAGTCAACCGTCTTTTCTCGCGCCGCTTTTTTTCATAGATTAAAAATGGAGCTACAAAAAAAAGATATTCATTGCAAGTCAAAATATGATAATCGAACAAAAACAACACATTTAATTGGGGAATTAGACAAACAACTCTGGGCCATAAGCGAAGATATTGGGGTAAACGCAAAAGAAATGTATAATAGCAACAAGCCCGTAGTTTGTTTTCTTTATTCATCTGTCCGAATAATGCAAGAAATTAGAAAGAGGATAAAAAATGGAAGTGAAGGCGCTTGAATTAAAAAACGCACTTATTAAAGCTTATGATGTAGGCGAAAACGGAGGAGAAACTTTAAAGGGCATTATAATGCAACTTCGAAAAGAAGATATCAACACCAAGCTACAATTGGGCACAGTAGGCTTGGCTCTTATTAGCCTATTACCCAAAGAAGTAATAGACGTCATATTGAGCAAAGCAAATGTTAACAACATATAAAGGGTTATATGTATTCAAATCTGGCTATAAAAATGATATCCCTCGTGTGGCTGGATTTAAATATGATCCCAAGAAAAAAATGTGGTGGACAAGGGACATAGATACTGCGAAAAAGCTTGCAGATCATGCGGATGAAAAAACTTTCCTGTTACTTAAAAAACAAGATCAAACTTATGCCGAAAGTTTTTCAGTAGAGAATGAGCTTTATGTCCCTGCTCCGCCTGGCTTATCCTACTTACCTTTTCAAAAAGCGGGCATTAATTTCTTGTATAAAAACAAGAAGGCCCTTCTTGCCGATGAGCCTGGAACCGGGAAAACAATACAGACAATTGGGTTAATTAATTTAGATACCTCTATTAAGAGAGTCTTAATTATCTGCCCTTCTATTCTAGTTCTTAATTGGCAAAGTGAGTTAAAAAAATGGCTTAACAGAAACCTTTCAATAACTGCTATGATGGGGAACGCCATACCGGGCGCAGATATAATGATTATCAGTTATAATAGATTCATGGATGCAAACGCGGATTATGCTTTTATGACTGATTGGGATTTGTTAGTAATAGATGAGTCCCATTATTTAAAAAGTGAAAAAGCCCTCAGAACCAGGGCCATTTATTCCCCATTCTTGACCATGCGTTGCAAAAGGATTGTATGCTTAACCGGGACTCCCGTTATAAACAGACCCATGGATCTGTGGACTACGATATCGGTATTAGACCCGGAAACCTGGTGGTCACGGGCTGATTTTGAAAACCGATATTGTGGCGGGATTCAGCCTGGATTGGCTCGCCGGAAGATCCAGGCAACAAGGGAGCAAGAGCTAAATACTAAGCTAAGATCTACGATTATGCTCAGACGAGAAAAGAAGCACGTATTAAAGGAATTACCGCCAAAAATCAGACAGATAATAGAGCTACCTATTTTTAAAGATGAAATAAAAAGCCTGTTATCGCTAGAAAAAAAATACTATGAGATGGCAGAAAAAGAAAGTAATGGGCTCCTACTGAAGGACAATTACGAGGACACTATTGAAGGTTTAAAAGAAAAACAAAAACCTAGAATGACAGAAATGAGCGGTATAAGGCATAGATTAGGCATGCTAAAAGCCGAACAATACGCAAGGTATATCATGCAATACTTAAGCAAGGAAAATGAAAAGACTATTGTTTACTTCCATCATGTAGATGTCTTAGAAGCTTTTCGTAAGCAATGCCAAGCAAGCCAAGTCATAATTACTGGCAAATCTACCGCCTCGCAAAGACAAAACGCAATCAAACAATTCCAAAATAACAAAGATTTAAAATTTATTTTTGCTACAACACAAACAGCGGGTATCGGTATCACACTAACTGCCGCTAAAA
>CALBTS010000697.1 GCA_937968035.1 uncultured Methanomethylovorans sp. | reverse complement strand
GATCGTATTCGGTGACTGGAGTTCAGACGTGTGCTCTTCCGATCTATCTTCAGACATATTGGATAAAATGGTGTCAATTTTGGTTTTTAGTTTTGCTTTTGGTGTTTTTGGCTTAGGTTTCTTTGAAGCGATTATCATTTCAGCTTTGATTCGTTCTGAGTGTTCCATTTCAAAAATTTTACGATCTAAAAGCTCGTAACGCTTTTGGACTTTACGGAGCTGGGCCTCAAGATACATTCCATGATCACGATAATAGCTAAGTTCTTTAGCTTTAGCTTTGACAATGTTTAGTGTTTGATCTCGTTTGGTTTTTAGAGCATCAAGAGCGGATTGTTCCATTTTAATTATCCTTTTTTATTTTAGAGGGTTAATATGTTAATCTGTTTTAATATGTTTATTTCAGTGTTTGAACAAAATTGATTAAAAATAAAAAATTAAACCTTTTTTTAACTTTTTTTGTTTTTTTCACTTGATTCAATCGGTTTCGTTGATCGTTTCTGTTTGTTTATCATGGTTTAAACGGGTTGTCAAGGGAAAAAATTTAATTTGGTTAAAGTTCTTTGTGTGAATCTGGAAAAAGATAAAGAATGTTTTTTTCTATTTCCAGACTCAGGGCAAAAAACTTTAATCTTTGGTTATTTTTTCGCTTAGTTTATATTTTTTGTCTCTGATCCAGATTTCGTTTGGTAAATCAACGTCAGATTCAAGTTTAATGAACCCGATTAGGTTGCCAAATGGGTCTAAAATTGGCCATTCGTCTAATGGTTTTTGGTTTATTTGTTTGTTTTTTCTGTTACTTATACCGTTTTGGTATAGTTTTTTGCTTTTGTTTGGATCGAATGTCATTATGGTGTCCTTTTGATTGATTTTCTTTTAGCGATCTGGTTAAAAGTTTTTAAAGTTTAAATATGTCTGTTACTGGTTTTGATCTAAGTAATGACGCTCCTTCCCAGATTTGGTAAGCGTCATACTTAGGTCTACGAAATCCATTCATTTCTATTGCCTCTTCGTGACAACGTGAGATACGATATCTGCCATCAATAATAACTATCGCCCGATCACCGCATGCTTCGACGAGTTTGTTGTTATGAGTTTCGAAATATTGAATATATCTCATTATTTTATCCTTTTAAGTTTTTTAATCTTTTAAAATGGTCAAATCAGCTATTTCATAACTTTTCAGTCCTGGAGGTAAGTTATTGTTTGGGGCAAAACAAAATCCATATGCTGTTAATAATATTGCTATTGTTGCTATGGCGATTTTGATTTTCATTTTTAATGTTTTTTAATCCTTTTAGTTAAGTTACGTTTTATGTTTTTTCTGTTTTCAAGCTTTTGCTCTCATTTGATTATCAGAATAGGCCTTTTAATGACTTGCCCAGGTCATTTGGTTAACCTGTAGTAAGATCTGTTATTTCTTGTCTAATCTGTTTTATTTTTTCTATTCTCTCTGTAACTTCTTTGGATGATTTTAAATCAGGTCCCCAAAAACCTCCTCTTAACTGATATTCTTCATTAACTAAAGAGGCAATTTTTAAAGCTTTTTCTGGTATTGTTATGTTTAATTCTAATAGTTTTACTTCAAAAAGATCTGCATATTTTTCTTTTGTTTTTGTCTGTTCATTAAGATAATTATTAAAACTCATAATTTCTAATCCTTTCATTTAAATTTTTCCGTTATTGCTAATGTATCGTTCCATGCCGTTTTTAACAAGAGATAAATTAAATCTTGTTGTCTATCGTCAAGATTCATCTTTTCTGCTGCTTGTTTACAAGCAGTCACAAGTGTTTTCTGATAAAACTTATTGTAATCCGTGAACTCCGCTTTGGATGCTTTTTCATTATCGTATGACTCTTCTCTGATTTTTGCAGCCAAATTAATTGCTTTGTAAAAGTTTTCCATGTTTCTAATCCTTTTAGTTAATCTTTGTTTGTTATTTCTTTAATCCAGTCGTCCAGGTCTTCCAGATCCACCAGGCCTTCTGGTGTATGGTCAAAAATAGCATAAGTCTTTAAACCAATTCTTTCCTTTTTTTGTAGCTCTTTTATTTTATTTAAATGTGGACTTATAAATTCTTTATTTTTTATGTTTTCTGTCATTTTATTCTATTTCTCCAGCTTTTAATCGTTTCATAAATTCTTCATTTTCTTTTTCTATTTGTTCTTTAAATTGTTTCTGTTTGTCGTCTGTGGTATCATCATTATGTTTTTGATTTTCGCTTGTTGTATAGTATTTGCTGTTATATTTTCTATCATCTATTATTGCACTTACTTGTTGCTCAAATAGGTTTTTGTCACAGTTGTTTGGATTTGTGTTTCTAACACTATCGACGTTAATTGTTCTGGTGGTTAAATCGTTTAAGGCGTCTAAATGGATTTGATCACTCAATGAAACCAATGTCGCTTTTGCTTCATCGGATATGATACCATTTCTAAGATGTTCCGTTATATTATTCAGTCCAATGTAAAAAACATCTTTAACTAATTGGTTTAGTTTTTCTGGTTCAAAGTTTCCATTGTAACTCCATAGGCCATCTAATGCCCTACCGAGTACGAACGGCGTTACTCTGAATGCTATCGGAATTGAGTTTGCCTTTTTGGCTGGGTTTTTTCGTTTCTCGTTTCGTTTTATCGTTGCTCTGGTGCCCATTAATTTTTTCCTTTCTTTAATAATTTTATAAAGTGTGTTAGATCAATTTGAGCTAAAATGTTATGCTTATGTACTTTTTCTCTGTCAACAATAATTTCAATGTGGTTAAATTTTTCTTTTGCTTTATCGAACCAAGCTAAAGTAATTTTTTCATTTTGTTGTGCGAAGCAGACTGGTGCTTTTATTTCATAGTAGTTATCATTTATATAACAATTAAACGTACCGCCAAAATAAAAAAGCTGTTCCGCTTCATGGTCTGTTTTACATTGTTGGGTAAAAAGCAATGTTTCACTTAAATTAATAACTGTTTGTTGTCCAAAGATTGTTTGGTTTGTGTTGTATGTTGTGTGCATGTTGCGATTCCTTGTTGTTTGTGTATTTGTTTAGTTGGGTGTATTATAGTTTATTGTGTGGGGTGTTGTCAAGTGTATTTTATTTTTTGTTGTTTTCGTTGTGTTTTCAGGGTGTTAAAAGAAATTTGGTTGTTTGGTATGTTTATTGCATGGAAGAAAGGTGAAAATTTTGTTGTTGTTTTGTTTTGTATTAAATTAATACACCCCTTAACGCTCAATTTTAAAAGTTAGGTGTGGTCTTTAAAAGAGATTTTATATATAAAAAAATAATAATAAATAAAAAAAAGAAAAAAAATTTAGGCAAGCCTAACATCATATGCCCCCCCTTATGTGGGGTGGGGTTATAAGGGGTGTACTAAAAAAATACAGAAAAATACAATTTAATACTCACTTGATTTTATTAGATATTCTTTAAAAAATGTTTGTCTGTGTTTTCAAACAAAAACGTTTTTAAATTAGCAAACAATAATCTATCAGGGCAGACTCTATTCAGGTATCCTTTATATAAGAACCGGGCCAGGTTTAAATCAATAACTAATATGAAGGGGAAAAACGCTTTGATCCATAGCCTTTTGGGTCTTGATAAGGGTAACCGTAACCCCTTAGCAACAAAATCCCTTAAAACCGCATAAAATGTCCTTTATCAGGATTACCGGAATAGTTTCAAAAAACATGTGGGAATAGGTGTATAAGGTGCGCCTGGTACGGTGGTCTGGTTAGCATTTAAACCGCGTTAACGTAACGATAGAAGGCTTTTTATCCTCAGCCTATAGCTCTATAGCTAAAACGCTAAAAAGTCTTTTAAATAACGATTAAACGATGTTGAGCAGCATTTACCTTTAACGAGCCTTATTATCCTGTTTTAACCATGCTAACCTTATCTCAAGGTAACCATAGCCACCTAAACCTGAATCACGTTGGATTAAAGCAAAAAAGGCTTTAAAGCCGACATCCTATCAGCTTCAAAGCCTTATCCTTTCAACCACCCGCCCACGATCCTTTCCGAATATCCACCTCCCCGCTCTCATCCGGAAACGATTTAATTAACCGGTTCATGAGTTTAAGTATTTGGAAAAAGTTTTTGGCTCTGGCAATTGTGATGTTTTTGTTTGTTAGGATATAAGTCATGTTATTTGTCCGGTCTCCTTTTTAGGTAATATGTTAAGCAAGTTTTGTGCCAAACCGCATGGATAAAGGTTCTTCCGGCCTGGCACGATTATTGCTAAGGTTAAAAACGTTCTTTTTACTTTAACTCAATTCAACCAATTTAGCAGCAATAGGATTGTTCCAAGACACTTTTCTCAATTCAATTTCACAATCGCTTTCAACACAGTAGTCTCTGAGAATATTAAAACATTCTTCGCTATCATCCAAGAATTGATTTATCATATTGTTTGGTGGATCGAATTGATCCAGAAGTATAAAATATTTTTCACGATATTTGTTCATGTTTGTTTCCTTTTGTTATGTATGAAATGTGCCACGGTGGAAAAGCCTTATGATATCAAGCGTTTCCAACCGTGGCACGGTTTTTGATTAGCGTCTATTAAGATACTCTACTCTGTTCAACGTTAACCATTTCTTATCTTATCCTATCATTTCAATCGCCAACCGTACCAATTCCGGGTTATGCTTTTCAACCAGTTTCGGTTCAATGACATCCAATTCCAGGCCCATTTCAAGCATTGCCTGGATGCTTTTCGCTAAAGTTTCGATCTCTTTCATAACAAGCTTTTTCGAGTCTCCCTGGTTTGGTCTGGTCATGATTTCCCAAGTGTAAGCGTTTAGATTATCCTGGCCATATTCATTTGTCCAGATGTCACCTTTTTTGCAGGCTTTAAATCTGGCCCGGCAATCAATCAAATGTGCTTTTATCCCTTTTTGCAGGCAAGCATGAAGACACCCTGCTTTTTTTGCCCATTCCAACAAAGCAGTTTCAGATTCAAACTGTGTACTTGTCGGGAACATTTCCCTGGGCAGCGTGTGCCTTTGCATCTTTGGTATCTGCCCTGGCACACTTGTCTCAGTCTCAAGAGAATCTAATAATGTAAAAATACTCTGATTACTTTTTGTTTCTTCGCTCATGATATCACTCCTTTTATTTTTTAAAGAACCTCTGTTATTTGATTTCGCGCTTTTGCGCTCATCAGGACTACTACACAGCAGTCTATCAGATGGACAGTTTATAGACTTGTCCAGGTCTTTGAATTATGTTATATTTTTATCTTAGATAATAAACTTCATACATAATCTTTTCTCCTTATAAGTTTTTAATCCCTTAATCTAACCAACATCTTAAATCATCTTTCATCTCAAGTCAAGTGATTTAATTTATTTTTTAATCTAATTTTCAAATTTTCAATCCCTCACTTTCCACTACATCTTATTTCATTTCATTTAATTTGTCAACTTAAATCAGTTTTTCAGGTTAAATATCGTTTTCTTTATATAATGGTAGATTTCTTTATCTGAACAATCTTATCTCATTTTGCCTTCTCAGATAACCCGATGCCTCGGTTCTGTGTACTCTATTACTCTTTTTATATACATTTGCGAAAAAGAAAACAATTTATTAAAAGTCTCTTTTAAGAAAAGAATCTTTTTCGTTTGTGTGTTTGAAAACAGAGATAAATGCAAACAAGTTAGTGTTTGAAATATCGGACCGGGTTTGGAATTAAAAGAGACTATAGGATATTAAATGAGCTTATGTTAGAACGGTCGGGCCAGGAAACATTGAGACCGGTTCAATTTAACCTTATACATACCTTTGAGGCGCGTTTTAACAAGGCAAACAGCCACGTTCACACCTTTGCTGGTGTCCTTACCCTTACCTTATATAAACGTGTCTTATTTCAATCAAAAACGCGCCAATTAAAACCACCTTTAAAAGCCACAAAAAGCCTTTGACACACCATTATTTTTATTGTATGGTTCCTCATAATAACCACATAAACTCATCCTTACCAATATCAATTAACTTTATCAGATCAAGTTAAACCAACATCTGTTAAAAGGACATTATATTCAATGCTAAAAGAACTTCAGACAAGACATAGAGATATCGCTCGGCTCTCATTCCAGGGTTTTAAGCCAAAAGAAATTAGTGAAAAAACTGGAATGGGAATAGATCGAGTATATGCAATTCTCCGTGATCCAATGGCGAAAAGTTTTTTAGCCGGATTAAACGATAAAGCAGATCATGCAGTTTTAGATACTCGAAAACGTCTCATTCAGTTAGAAGCTAAAGCAATGGACCGAGCAGAAGACATTCTAAGTGATGATTCTAAAGCTCCTCCAGCAGCAATGGTTTCACTCATCAAAGATGTGCTTGATCGAAACGGTTACAAAGCTCCAGAAAAAGTAGAAATCAAGCACGAGTTTGAAAACATGAACAATGATGAACTCGATGAACAAATTAAAAATCTCGAAAACATGATAAAAGAAGTCAACATAGATAAAGTTAGTAAATAGGATAATCTTATCTGATGCAATCTCGTCAAGCTAAAGAACAATATTTAAATCTTTTAAAAGAAAAGTCTCAAAGACTTAAATTCAATAAGATTGCACAATATTTCCCCGCCGACGGACCATTATCTCGTGATAACTATCCTAAACATATGAAGTTTTTTGAACTTGGTAAAACCCATTCTGAGCGCTGCATTATGGCTGCAAACCGGATCGGTAAATCAGAAGGCATCGGAGCATACGAGACTACATTACATGCAACAGGTGATTATCCAGATTGGTGGCCAGGATTCAGATTCAACAAACCAATCACATCTTGGGCAGCCGGAACAACAAGCACAACTGCTCGTGATATTGTTCAGTACAAACTTATTGGTCCACCAGAAGCAATCGGATCTGGCTTGATTCCAAAAGATCGTATAATCAAAACAACACCAAAAGCTGGTGGTGTACCAAATGCGGTTGATACGATTTTAGTTCAACATAAATCTGGCGGAATAAGCAAGATTAAAATCAAAGCATACGCAGAAGGCCGGAAATCTTTTGAAGGCACAGAGCAAGATTGGATTTGGCTTGACGAAGAGTGTCCAATGTCAATATACACCGAATGTGTTACGAGAACCATGACAACAAATGGTTTAATCGCATTAACATTCACACCGCTTGAAGGCTTAACAGAGACTGTATTACAGTTCATACCTAATGGAGAAATCTCCGAACGTACTGACGGTTCAAAAGCATTAGTAATGGCAACCTGGGATGATGCACCTCATCTTACAAAAGCTCAAAAAGATAAACTATATGCAGCTTTACCTCCACACCAACGTGAGGCAAGGTCAAAAGGTATACCACAACTCGGATCTGGTGCGATATATCCAATCTTAGAATCAAACATAATTGTTAAAGATTTTCAAATCCCGGACCATTGGCTTCGTTGTTATGGTATGGATGTTGGTTGGAAAAAGAACGCTGCTGTTTGGGCAGCCACAGATCCAACAAGTCATATAACTTATCTGTACTCTGAACAATACCAAGGACAAGTTGAACCTATTATGTTTGCTGAAGGCGTTAAAACTCGTGGACCATGGATACCAGGCGTAATAGATCATGCGGCTCACGGAAGGTCTCAAATAGATGGACAAAATCTCTTTGATATCTATGTTCGCGATTGTGGTCTAGATCTTTCTAATGCTAATAAATCTGTTGAATCTGGTCTGTATAAAGTGTGGCAAATGTTATCAACCAATAAGCTTAAAGTTTTTTCTTCTATGGTTAACTGGCTCAGTGAGTTTCGCCTATATCGTAGGGATGAAAATGGTAATATCGTTAAAGATAAAGACCATTTAATGGACTGCACACGTTATCTCATTATGTCTGGACTTGATCGTGCAATAGCGAAACCTTATTGGGAATTTGACGCCTGGGAAGAGTCAAACATTTATCAAGAAGTTGAAGCGAATTCAATTACAGGCTATTAAATAATTAACTTATCCAAATCCATTTTGTTCAACATTTTAACAAAACAATATAAAGAAAACTAACTCATAGCGAGCTCTAATATTATGGCCCTTGAAGATGTATTAAATAACATAACTGGCGGAAGTGGAACCACAGGAAAAGCAATGGTTAATAACGATCAGGCTACTATTTTAGATGACACTTCTCCACAAACACCAGTCTGGGCCACAGAAGAGCCAATTGAAGATATCCTTGCGCCAATAAACAATAATATATCTCAGTCTGATCTTCCGATTATTGAAAAAGAAGTTCTCCGCGCAGAAGCACTTGTTCTCGTTACTAACATCGCTGAGAAACAATCACAAGAAACCATATCAGATCTCACAACCAAAGTCCTTGAGGGTTACAAGATTGATCTCGCCACTCGATCTGAATGGGAAGAATTAAATACTAAAATCATTGATCTCGTTAAACTTTTAGTTAAGAAAAAAACCTATGCTGGGGAAGTTGTTGCAAATGTTAAATATCCACTCATCATTAACTCCTGCATTCAGTTTGCTGCAAGAGCGTATCCAGAAATTGTCAAAGGCAATGATGTTGTTAAGAGCAAAGTAATTGGCCGTGATGATGATAGCATTAAAGCAGATCGGGCTAAACGAATTGCTGATTTTATGTCATTTCAAGTTCTTAATGAAATGCCTGATTGGGAAGAAGGAGTCGACCAACTTCTATTTACTCTTCCTGCTATCGGTTGTGCGTTTAAAAAATCTTATTTCGATTCTATTGAACGCCGTAACATATCTCAAATGGTTTTTGCAGATGATCTGGTAATTAATTATTTCGCCGAATCAGATCGGAAGAGCACACGTCTGAACTCCAGTCACCGAATACGATC
>CALBTS010000696.1 GCA_937968035.1 uncultured Methanomethylovorans sp. | reverse complement strand
AAAGTAGCATAGACAATAATTTCGACCTTTGGAGGTTTGCCACGCATCCACTTATACAAGAATACACAAGCCTTGATGAGGAGACAAATTCTTATGTTCGTTCCTCCCACCCAGCTGTAGCTCATTTACTTGATGCTATGCAAGAAATACGTGAGGCTGTTGACCTAGCGAGGCGGTCTCAATGAATGAGATCACCATAGCAGATATAAAATGCAGGCTGGATATTGTCGATGTAATAGGGAGAATATATGGATATTCACTAACAAAAGATGGTGATGAATACAAAGGAGCGATACTTGCTACATCAAAGAGTGGAAAGAGTCTTAACGTCAATCCTGACAAGCAGGTATATAATGATTTTTCCGGGCATGCTGGAGGAGGTGATGTACTAGACTTTATCGCATTTGCTGAAGGCTTGGATATTCAGAGAGACTTTGTACAAGTGCTCCATGTAGCTGCACAACATGCTGAAATAGTTTTAGATTATAACCTTAACTACCCTGAGGCTGCAGAAAGAAGAGAGCTACAACGGCTAAACAGACATGTTTTTGGTTACTATCATAGCTGTCTCACAGATGAGAGAAGGGAATATATCAAAACTAAGTGGGGACTTTCTGACAAGTACATTGACGACATGCTGATAGGTTATGCTCCTGAAAACAGTCACATGCTGCAAGTGTCTGAAATAAAAGACTATTTTAGCACAGAGATATTGAAAAAATCTGGCCTCTTCTACTGTAATGATAATGACATGTTGGTAGACATTTATAGGGGTAGAATAATTTTCCCGTATTGGAATCGTGGAGAAATTGTATACTCCATTGGTAGAGACCCGAAGTGGATCAAGGATAGCAAAAGTAAGAAATTTATAAAACAGTTGGTACATTCGGACAAATACCCGTATGTAAGCGAGGCGGTGCAAAACGTTCTTTTCGGTGAGGATTCTCTCAGAGGTAACGATATAGTTTACATAACTGAAGGCATCGCTGACGCAGGAGCATTATTACAGGCAGGCAAAGCCTGTATAAGTCCGGTCACTGTAAGCTTTAAGGAAAAAGATATTGAACCGATGGTTCAAGCCTGCAGAAACAAGAAGTTGGTAAAAATAATCAATGACAACGAAGAAAACGAGAGCGGTATTAATGGTGCTATTAAGACTGCAAAATCTCTTGAGTCTGCAGGGATACGGACAGAAATTATCCTATTACCCCGTCCCGATGGTGTAGACAAGATCGATGTGGCTGATTATCTGAAGGAGCATAATATAGAGGAATTGGACGCGATACTTGGGCAAAGCGTCTGGGAAACATTGCTATATTCTTCAGATGTACCCGAGAAAGAGCATGAAAGACCAAGGGCGGCAAAACAGTTTATTGAGTGTAAATTGGCA
>CALBTS010000695.1 GCA_937968035.1 uncultured Methanomethylovorans sp. | reverse complement strand
CCACCGAGATCTACACTCTTTCCCTACACGACGCTCTTCCGATCTAACTGAAACCACGAATGCATTTTGCTTGATTTGAGATTCAATTGCCTTTTCTATTGACCCTAGCTCTTTGAGACTTGCAACAAAAGAGGTTCTGAAGTATATAGTATCTCTTTGGAAATCGATAATGCCCAGAGTATTTAAGTCATTCATTGTATTTCTATAACCTTCAATGTTCTTTCTGCAGCTCCCATTTTGTTGAATATCATTGCATAATCTTAGTGCCTTTTTGGGAGAACCGGATAATACTCCAAGCCCCCTCTTGCTTGGAGTGTAAAACAATGAATAATCAATCCTACTGGTGTTGTTAACTAGAACATCGGTTCCGTCAACAATAAACAATCCTGAGTATTCAAGATACTTGATAAACCTCTTTGTATAAGTTCTTGAGGTATCTTTGTTTACGGCGCCATATGCGTACGATTGCTCGATCAATTCCATTATTCTATTAGTTGAGATTCTGCTAGTCTCATTAAGCTGTTTTTGCATCTTGATAACTATATAGTGTTTTGATAATATTGCTTTTAAGTGATTAGAAATCTCTTGATCAGACTGGAATGAGGATGTGTTAGATAGCTTGAACCTCGATTTGTCTTTTACAATTATCTCGAGCGTTAACAAATCGGCTAACACGTTCATTACAGTTTTATTGCTATAGTTTGTCAAGTGACACAATGAAGCGTTAGTCAGTTTCTTATCTGGCAGAAAATTTCGTATAGCTTTCAATAGCATTGTTATTTCGCATTGTGGTATTGAAGAAAATGGAATCACAGGGGTTTTCCCTGTCAGTAGATATTCTTTAAATACGTCCCAGTAAATAGTGCAGTTTGTACCTGTTTTTATGATAAGTCGTTGCTGTTGAAGCCGGGAAATGTTATCTTCTCCATAGTTTTCTATGACATGGTCGAATCCTACTGGTGAGTTGTTGGCTATATATCGAAGGCAAAGATTCTCACCTTTAGACAACTTTTCTAAATCTGCTTCAAACAAGAATTGAATATCCATGTTTGCAGTCATAAACTCGGACTGATTTCGACTCTGCAGATGGTTAAATACATGAATGCAGAGTTTTCTAAGAAGCCATGGAAGCCCTTGAGATTGCTCTTCGATACGGCGTTTTATGGGCGGATTCACTTTGAACTTCGTTTTCTCAAACTGCTTAATAAGAGATCTAACATCACTTGACTTGAAGTTCCCTATTTCGAACTTTTTTCTGTAATCCTCAGTACTTCTAAATAAATAGTAGGCTTCATTAGTTTCCTGAAAATAAATATGGCTTCTAAATGAAAATCCTATTATTATATTGCACTCTGTAGCAGTAACTTCTCGGAATAATCTCTGCAGATTACGAAACACTGGATTTAGCGAAAGCTTGGTCAAAATCTCTTCAAACTGGTCGAAAAACAATACGAATACTTTATCGTTTTTGTTTAACTCATTTAAGACAGATTGCATTCCATCAGAAGTTAGAAAATCAGGAGAAGAAACAATACTTTCGTAATTGATCGGATATTGCAAAAAACCTGAACGTGATGCCTCTTTTATAGCCTCTACTAAAGCTGCTGTTACAAATTGACCGGTTGTAGCCGATCGACAATCTACAAGGTAAGTATAACAATTACTTCGCCACTTCTTGTCTTTGCTAAGCTCATCTGCTAACTTCAAAAGAAAAGATGATTTACCATAACCAGAAGGACCTTCCAGGCTAATCAATCTAGTTTGCGTTTTTTTATTTTTAACATCGGCAAAAAAGTTCTTGAACTGGCCTAATAGGTCTGATCTTCCAACAAAGTCAATCGGTTTTGATGGCCTGTAATCAAAAATATCATCGGCCGGTATGATTTGTACTACTGTATCCCTCACAGAACTAGCTACCAAATCTGAAACTCGGGATTGATGAATATCATGGTTATGCTCGATTATGGTATACCCACTATACTTTGCGTTTGTCAGTATTAACGATTGAATTACATCCAGAGGTTGTGACTGACTATTTCTGATGACCTTAATAATGCTTTTCGATTGGTCTTGAGTATCAATATAAAAGATAAAAGGTACACGATCTACTCCAATACCCATGATGTAGTTGTAGTTGTTAGCATTATTTGTATCTAGTAGAATATCTCTATATGTGTCTTGGAGCCCTTCAAGAATTTTTTCTCGGTCCCAAAACAGAACCTTAACTGAAGGGTTCTGCTCATGCTCCATTTCATACTTGATCCCCTTTGCTTCTTTACCTAGAGATGATGTGTGAACAAAAAGACCTGTTTTGATTTTCTTTCGAACGCATTTGCCAATAAATTTGTCGATATCCGCTGACTGTATAGTATCCGCATGGAACTTACACTCTACAAATATATCCTCCTGCGTAACCTTGCTCCTGGCAATTAAATCCAATTCCATGCCGGTTAATCTCACCTGCTGCGTAATATGATATCCGTAACTTTCTAATATACATGTTGCGACATACTCGAGAAAATCACCTTTCATTTGTTTTTCATTTTCTGGTATAAAGAGCTCTAAATCAGTGTACATAAGATCTCCGATGCCATATCATTTAACTTTGATACATCCAAATGTCTATTAATAGAAAACCTTTTACTAATTTAATCATTGACGTATTCCTGAATTTTCTCAAGGTCAATAATGGTTTTAGAGTGTTTTTTGCCTTTAAGTATAACGATTTTATCCCACAATGGTCGAACAACATCGTCAATCTGTCCTTCGGGTACACGAACCCGATACAGAACATCATTACAGTTAATCCGTATCTCTGCTTTGTCTTTACTTTTATCAGCTACTTGTAAAATACCACGAATTGTGATCTCTTCACCGTTTTCTATTCCATCAAGTAGATTGTTTGAACTTGTGGTCGGTAGCTCTGCTGATACTTCAAGCATCTCTTTTACAGTTTTAACCACAATGCGTTTTTCCCCTGAATCTGATGAATAAGTAAATCCCACGGTCTTGATGCTGTCACCATCTGGAAGCAGATTATCACAAATACCGACGAAATTATCATAGTAATCTTGAGAGTCTATTTTAGTTCTCAGTTCTTCCACTTTATTACATTCAAGGAGTTCTATGCAATCAAGCACTTCCTTAATAATGTCTTTTTTTGAGACATCTTCAAAGAGAGCAATCTGTTCTCCAGGAATCGCTATTTTGAATGTTACAGCAAAACTTGCGGCTCTTGGGACAGAAATATACGGAGTGAAACTATCTAAGATAGATTTGGGGATTCTCTTGCTAAATTCTCCATGTTGGGTTTTTCTTTGAGCTGTCCGCTGAATAAGCTTTGTAACTGCTTCTGCTCGTGGTAAATAATCTTCAAATCTCGCAAAACCACTACCGACATCATTTCCTGTCAGAGACATCTGAAATTCTTCATCTGAAAGACGAGAACCAGATCGGAAGAGCGTCGTGTAGGGAAAGAGTGTAGATCTCGGTGG
>CALBTS010000694.1 GCA_937968035.1 uncultured Methanomethylovorans sp. | reverse complement strand
ATGGCATTTTAATTGTTCTCAAAGAAATGTTATATTTGTGGTGAAAATCTGAGTTACTGATGCAGGCAGATGGCTTGTAAACAAGGCAGATATATACGTAATGTTGCGTATATTCACTCGTTGAACTAAACCGCCCCCTTGCGGAGGCGGTAAAATGATGGTATCTTTAAGGTGCAAACTTTAAAACTATACCATCATGAAGAACAATCATTCTCAATTCATTGAGCAGGTGATCCCGGAGATGCAACTGCGTAACTACAGTGCCAGGACTACCATCACTTACAGTACACTTCTGACAAAGGTAGGGAGTTTCTTTCAACAATCCATCGAAAGTATTACCCTCGAACAGTTCAAAAGTTTTCTTCATTACCGCATTGTCCATGATAACGTATCTGTATCTATGGTCAATCAGTACATTAGCGCCTATAAGATACTTCAGTCAGATGTTCTTGGTCGCGAATGGGAAACCATAAAGATAAAGCGACCCAAGAGGGAAAAACGGCTTCCGGTAGTTATGTCGCAAAGCGAAATGGAGCGATTGATCAGTAGCACCAAAAATCTTAAACATAAGGCTATGTTGATGTTGGCCTATTCATCTGGATTAAGACGCGAAGAGTTACAGAAGATAAAAGCTTCATCTATTGACTCTTCAAGGATGCAAGTACACGTTGTTCAGGGAAAAGGCAAAAAAGACCGCTATACCATTCTTTCGGTAAAAGCCTTAGAAATACTAAGGGAACATTACAGGCAAAGCCGACCAATGAACTATCTTTTCGAATCACTTTTTCGCCCGGGGCATTACCTTTCAGATAGATCGCTCGAAAAAATTGTTAAAAACAATGCATTAAAAGCGGGGATAACCAAGCAGGTTTCGTTTCATACACTCAGGCATAGCTTTGCCACACACTTGCTTGAGCAAGGGGTAAATCTTCGTTTGATACAGGAAATGATGGGGCATACTTCGCTCAAGACAACAGCTTGTTATCTTCATTTGGTTAACCTTGCTCCTTCAAAAGTAAGCTCCCCTCTTGATTCCATGAACATTTAAACTATGGGACCATGGAAAATCAACGGCAAAGCATTGAGCTTTCTGATATATTCAGCAGCCATGCAAATACGTACCTGCAGCAACACAAGTTATGCCCCAATCAAATAAAAGCCTTTACTGCTATTATGCAATGCCGCACTGGTGCTTTGGGTGGCCATGCAGAGCGTTGTGACCACTGTGGATATACCAGGCAAGCATATAACTCGTGCCGCAACCGACATTGCCCCAAGTGTCAGTATATTAAAAAGGCACAGTGGGTCGATAAACTTGCGGGAAACCTTCCCCCGGTAAAATACTTTCATATAGTTTTTACCATTCCCCATTGTTTGAATAGCTTGTTCTATCTAAATCAAAAAAACGCTTATGACTTGTTGTTCAAGGCATCCGGGCAGGCATTGCTTCAATGTGCGGCGAACCCTGATTTTCTGGGAGTGCAGGCCGGGGCTGTTTCGCTCTTGCATACCTGGGGTCAAACGCTTGTATATCATCCACATATCCACATGATAGTACCTGCCGGAGGATTGTCCGGGGATATGATGGAATGGATTACAGCGGGCAAGAAGTTCTTTTTACCGGTAAGGGCCCTAAGCATGGTTTTCAGAGGTATTTTATGCAGGTTACTGGAAAAAGCTGTAATTGACGGGACAATTAAACTTACAGATGATTGCACTGGGTTCAAATCCTTAAAAGAACAATGTTACCTAAAACAATGGGTGGTTTATTGTGAGAGGCCATTTTCAGGGCCTGAAAATCTGATAAACTATCTTGGCAATTATACGCACAGGGTGGCCATATCCAATCAACGTATCATTAGCCATGCAGATGATCAGGTTAGTTTTAGTTATAAGGATAATAAAGATGGAGGGATTAGAAAAAACATGACGCTTTCAGCCAATGAATTTATTGGCAGGTTTTTGCAACATATTTTACCGGATGGTTTTTGCAAAATCAGGTATTTTGGATTTATGGCCATGCGAAATATGAATACCAAACTGTCGCTTTGTTTTGATTATATAAAAAAAGTAGCCTACTTGCCCATTTTGGCCGGCCTTACCGCTTTGGAAGTATGGCGGGAAATTACGGGAAGAGACCCAATTTGTTGTCCCCAATGTAAAACAGGCAGAATGATTGCTTTTGTCCGGCAAGATGTAAATCTGGATAGAACAGGCTAGAATAAGTCTCTAAAGAAAGTTCTTTGAAGGATTGAATCATTAGTTTTACAGCCATTGCTGGCTATGATGGAAGAAGTGTGCCCATTTGGATAGCTTTTCTTTTTTAAAACATGAAATATGGACTGCATGAAATATGGAAAATATGATTTTTTAGGCTTAAATAGCATGACCCAAATAAAGACAGAAGATAGTATTCCCATAGAAAGGCGGAACTGTCCAACTAGGTTTTATCCACCATTCTTTCTCCCCTCTAAATAAAATTCATCACCGCTGTTGAACATTGGTCTTTTCTTGATACTTTTGTTTAAGAACGGCGGATAAAACCCTTAACGTTATGCCCAATTTTAAGGACTGCGAACACAAATCTATCGTTAAAATGAATTTTGAATTACTAACCGCACTAGATTACAGAATTGGATTAATATCTGAATTGAAAGTTTCACTAAATGAAACTAATAACAAGGAAATTTCAAGAAGATATTATACTGAAGTTGCCTATTTCGTAAATACAATCTATCAAAATGATGAGTTGTCCTTTTTATTCACAGAGTTACTATCTTATAGTTCAAGGCTTCATTTAAATGAAGAATATTCAAGAGCAATTTTAAATATCAGGCAAGCAATTAAATCAATTGCCAATCAACTTCTTACACATGAAAAATTTACAGAATTTGAGACTAAAGAAGGTAGTGGATGGAAAAGTCCTTTTGACGGTTCGTATACAACTATAGAAGTCCGCCCATTATTAGAAAGACTAAGAGATTTAGATAACAACAAATTAATTATGCGTTATAGCGACATCTTTACACTTTTAAATAGTGGTGATGGACTAAATGGAATATTAAATCGGTTCGTATCGATTTGCGATTTAAACATTCAAGGAATTAGAAATGAACTCAATTCATTTAATGATAATCTAATGATTCTATCCTTTCATTCTAAATTCCAACACGATTTTTTGGGCGTTAATTCCGCGCTTACTATTAAAAACATTTATGAAGCTATACATCCTGTAATTACAACGACAGACTTAAATAAACAGCTATTCAATAGCTGGATTAATTCTGGAGAGAATATGATTGAGAGAGATAATTTATTGTCCCATTGTAAAAGAATTAGAGAATATTTTCATCAAAAACTTTCGACCAAATTCTCAATTGATTTCGTAATTAATAAGTTCAAACATTACATGGAAATTTTTCAAATTGATTGTTTATCAGACTATTCAGAAACCTATTTTCAAAGAGAATTTGAATTATTCATGTTCAACAATGGATATTATGCTCTTTCACAAGGACAAGTTGGTAATGGTCGTTATGACAGTATTGTATTAGACGAAAACAATGCATTCTTATTTGAACACAAGCAAATTGGGTTTGGAATTAAGTCTGAGAGTAAATCAGATTGTTTCAATAAATTCAAGAGCGGAAAAATCCAGACAGAAATTTATCATCAACGACTAAGATTGCATCCACGACTTTCAAATGATGTGTTTATAATTGTTTTTTCAAAATATTACATGAGATTAAAAAATAGCACAACCAATTTAATGAAAGATGGAATTAATTTCAACTTTAGGTTAATATGCTTAGACAAAAAAACACCTTCGAAAATAACCAAGGTAGATGAAGTTGATATTACAGAATTATTTGATTAACATGAAAACTGGGCATAACAATAACTATATGTCAATTGCCGTTTCCGTGCTGACAACAAGCCGTGTAGCTCGCAACAACGGCGGTGCGGCTCGACAGGAAAACCGCCCGCAGTCGGCAACTGCATATAGTTCCGTCCGTTATAGGCAAGCAAAATGACACGACACATTATATCAACCATATTACTTTTGACACTCTATGCCTGTACCAACATTGACAGACAAAAAGGAGGTTTTGAAAGAATTAGCAACGAGAATTTTCTGAAAGAATTAAGTGACAACAAACAGACAACGGAACAAATTCTAGAAAAAATAACACCGAGTGTTTTAGCATTTGCCAAGGCTGACACTTCTGACTTTTACTATGGTGATAATGTAATTGAAGATGACAGTATTTTTAGAATGCTGTTAGTAGGGAAAACAGTCAATAAGACAACTATATTAGCGACAGAAATAAATATAAAAGACACCGTTATCAACTTTTTTATGCTCGAAAACAAAACTTGGAAATTAATTGGTAGCGAGAAGACAAACATTCCAATCTGCAGACTTGAATTTGAAGATTTAGATGGAGATAATAACAATGAAATTATAATTTCGACTTCAAGAAATATGAATGGAAACACTTGGCAAGAGATTTATTATTTCTCTGACAAAGCAAAAACAACAAAGTATGCAGGTTCTTTTTCAACAGACTATATTGTAAAGAAAGATAAGAAACAGATTGAAGAAACTTACGAAGGCAGTTGGTATATGGACAACTCAAAAACACTTTATGAATGGCGACAAGAGAAGTTAGTTCCGTTAAAACAAATTATTTTAGCTCACGAACAACCTGTATCAGAAAATGGAAAATTGAGTATTGAGTATTACGAGAATTCAACAAATGACATAAACGGTCTGAAACTGAAATATAAAGAGCCATATAGTGACGACAATAAAAAACAACAACAACTTTGGGACAACTTTTTCACTGGACAATGAGATTGCCTGCCTATAATTGAGTAGTCGCCTTCACAAGTAGTTAACTACCAGCCTACACCTCTCACACTCCCGAATTAACAGAATAAGTACTGGTCTCATATACAGCGGTTCGTTAAGATGTGGAGCAACCTTCTAATTAAGTGAAAGCGTAAACCAGCTTCCCGCTTATGCTTAAAAAGTCAATGGAAAAAGTTGTGTACCCTTTCCGGTTGATTTTAATATGGATATTTTTCTCCCGGAGCCATGCGTAACTGGGAAAGTTTATATATTTGGGATGTGGAATTGAACTGAAGTAAGGTAAAAACATTTTATAGATAGAAGGTAAGATGTTTATATCTATTCTGAGGGCTCCATGCCTGAAAAACGGAAACTACACTTTAAACTACAATTTGTTATGGATTTTTCAATCGTTATTCATGGAATCACAAAAACAATTGATACTTGGGAGCCAAAGCTACAAAACCTTCCAATTG
>CALBTS010000693.1 GCA_937968035.1 uncultured Methanomethylovorans sp. | reverse complement strand
TAAATCCAATGCGGTACGATATTTTTCGGGGAGAGCAGAAAGCGTAAAGGAGTCAAATTGCTCCATAAACTCAAAGGTGTATCGTTGCGGCCTTACAGGGATTAATGCAAAAGGTTTATTCCACATCGTTCCGAAACCACCCCAACCCACAATCATGGAATTATATTTTCCGGCATGAAAATCACCACTCGTCAGCACCAGCCACTGTTTATCCAAAAGATGGTGGGGTTTTATCTGCCAATGATGAAAGTCGACTGTTTTACGGACCATTTTCCCTCCAGGGTAAAAATTTTTTCAAGGTGTAAAAATTGTAACATCTCAACACAAGGGGTTAGGCATATGTTTTTTTGATAACAAAACATAGTCTAAAATGATTGAGGTGGTACTAAAAATTTTACCATGAAGAGGCTCGTGGATATTTATGACTTGGAAACTTGCAGAAAGCGCTTGAATTTTTAAGTCAGAAGTTTCTGACAGGTTGGGTCTATTTTGATACCGTGAACCCTACTTTAATCGTGACCTGCCAATAAGCAATACGGTTTTCTTCGATTTGTCCACGGGTTTCGACCACTTCGAACCAACGTAAATTTTCCAAAGTTTCACCAGCCTGGGAAATTGCATTCTGTATTGCGTCCTCAATACTAATTTTTGAAGAACCAACCAATTCAATTTTTTTATATACATGTTCTGACATATCAGCACTCCTTGGGTTCATGGGATTAATAATACGGGTTAAGATTTTTGAACGAAGCATTCCTAACAACATTTTAGCAGATGAAATTGTTTTTTAACGCTTCCGGTTGATTTGCAAGCATACAAATGGGGTCTTCTGCTCGTTATTTCGTATTTTGAGGATGAAATGGAAATTTTCCGAAATTCGAATCTCTGGATCTTTTTCATATCTTGTGCTTAAATGGCTGAATTTAACATGACGAAAAATTAATTTGCATTCTTTTCAGCATCTTACAAACTGGTCTTTTCATTTCAAAAATCTGTTAGAATGTGAAAGAAGAGGAAGATGATCTTATGACGAAGAAAGAGTTTATAAAATATTTACTGATATTAGTGGCACTCCTACTAACCACCAGTTTTCTAGTAACTCCTGTTCAGGCAGCCGATCAGGAATCGTTTTATGGTGACCCGTTATGTTTACCAGAGGTTTTTGGTTATGATCAGACAGATTGTCTGGTGATGGGTCCAGCAGAATTCTTAACGACGATGAATAAAAAAGGGATCTCAGTACCATTTCAACCCTTGCCAGCTTATAAACCCGATTCTAACTATAATTTAGCTCCCGCCCCCTATCTAACCGTTGGGGACAATTCTTTTCCAGTCTACGCCAGTTTAGACGATGCGTTAGCGGGGACACCAGCAAGATATCTGGAAGCTGGCATGAAATATTTAGCCGTGTATCAACGCCTTGACAGAGACGATGGTATTTTTTATCAGTTAATGAATGGATTGTGGGTGGATGCTGGTGAGGCCAACACCGAATGTTGTATTCGCTCCGGCCGTTTTCAAGGGTTGAAGTTTTATCAAAACCCTGCCAACCCCTTTGGATGGGTATTAGACATCATTGATGTGTATAAAGCGCCGGGTGCGGGTTCAGATTTGACGGGCAAAAAACTCTATCGCGAAGATGTCGTTCAGATTTATGACACTGTTACAGTAGGTGCGGCGGATTGGTACATGATTGGTGTGGATGAATGGGTGGAACGCAGAAAGGTGCGACAATTTCATGTCAACACGACGCCGCCTGAGGGTGTGGATAATAATCGCTGGATCGAACTCAATTTACAGGAGCAAACTCTCGGTGTTTACGAAAATGGGAAACTTGTGTTTGCAGCTTTGGTCTCCACAGGCATTGATCCATTTTAGATCGGAAGAGCGTCGTGTAGGGAAAGAGTGTAGATCCCGGGGGTGGCTGTATAATTAAAAA
>CALBTS010000692.1 GCA_937968035.1 uncultured Methanomethylovorans sp. | reverse complement strand
AAGATCATCAGGACAAATGCAAGGATAAGCATTGTTTGGAGACTTGAGCTCATCTCTTCGGACATCGCAATCATAAAAGCAGGTTCACCTGTTGCAACAGCATTTGTGCCTGTGGGAAAATCAACCACTTCAATTGTTCTCTCTACCCGCGTAAGCACTCTTTCCTTGTTGTCTTCATCTATGTTTCCCGGCAACTGCACCATAATAATAGTATGCGTGTTGTCAGGCATCAACTGGTCAACATAAGCAGAAGGCAGTAAATCAATTATTGACAGAATGGAATCGTAATTATTGGGTATTTCAGAATGGCCGGTGACGGAATATGCAGTATTCTTAATCAGTGATGCCATACTGATAACATTCTCTACATCCTTATCTCGGGCTATCAGCGTATCAAAATCATCAATTGCTTCGATGACTTCAGATTCCCTTACATCATCAGAATCGATGAGCACCATTATAACTTCGTTTCCAAAATTCTGCTTGTAGATATGATCATAGTTCTGATAGAGGTCAGAGTCTTTTTCTACAAAAGTGTCTGTTCCACTTTTATGTTCTATCAAGCCTGCTCCTTGAAATGCAATCAGCATCATGAGAATCGCAACGATAATTATTCCCAGAGGCCATTTCTCAATCACAGCTCCAATTTGTTCAAATATTTTTTTTTGCAGACATGATATCTGTTAGTAATAGAATACTAACAATATAAATAGTTATTTAATACTAGTTTATTGTTGTACCGAAGATAGTAAATAGAAGATACTTATATCAATGTTATTATGCAATTGTTAATAGAATCTCTGCAACAATTAGGTTTGACAGCCTATGAAGCCAAAATTCTGGCAGCACTAACGCAGTACGGAAGCAGGAATGCAGCTGACCTCCATACTCTTTCGGGTGTCCCACGTTCTGCTGTGTATGGTGTAATAGACAAACTTAAAAACAGAGGGTTAATCGAGATTCAGAACTCCAAACCAATGAGATATAAAGCACAGGAACCCGAAAGAATAATCACTCTGTTGACAAAAGATTACGCGGTTGCTGTGGATTTTTCCCTGGAACAACTTGAAAATATCTATCAAAAACAGGAAGGGACTTTAGAAGATAACTCGGCATGGAATAATTAATGGTGTGAAGAATGTCACTGACAAGATACTTCAAATGCTTGAATCATCCAATAAAGAGATTCTTTTTTCTTCGTCATACGTTCCATTGAACCAAATTGTTGCTGTTTATCCTATTATGGGCAGTATTTGGAAAGAGATTCGTGAAAAAATCAGTGAGGGCGTGAAGGTTAAAATAACTGTCAATGATAAAATTTATGCAGATGAAATTGCCACAGAGTTGCCCGGTGCTGAAGTCAAAGTGTATAATAAAAAGAACAATTCTAGTCCTCTAATGGGTGGTATCCTTTCTGTTGATGAGAAAGAACTTCTTGTAGTCACTGTCAATGATGAAATATTTCCTCCTAACCTCAATGCTACATGGTACTGTGGGAAAGAGCATGTTCGTGTTTTCAGGCATTTCATTGATGCAGAGTGGAATCAATCTGCATCAATAGAATAGTCTCGTATCCATAGCAGATAAAAGTAATAAAAATGGTGAGCAAATGACTAGCAAATGCACAACAGACTGCAATTTGAGTATAAATGTAGTTTCAAAAAATAGCGAAACGGATGAGCTAAATAAAAAACAAAGGTTGCACATAAAAAATACAATCTCACTTTGTCCGGAATGCTTGGACAAAATTCCTGCTGAAATTTTCACAGAAGATGGCAGCGTTTACCTTTCCAAGTATTGTTCTAATCATGGTACTTTCCAAGATATCTATTGGTCTGATTTTGAACTTTATAATAAGTTCTGTCAATCTCATGTAGTAGGCACAGGTGTTTTAAATCCTGCAATAAAGAGCGAGAATCATCTTCTTGATTGTGGATTATGTGAAAAACATACAACCAGCACTATTCTGGCAAACATTGATGTAACAAATAGATGTAATCTTAACTGTCCTGTATGTTTTGCGAATGCAAAAAGAAGTGGATTCATTTATGAGCCAAATGAAGAACAGATTCAGAATATGCTACTTATGCTTAGGAATCAGAAACCTGTTCCATGCTGTGCGGTCCAATTTTCTGGTGGTGAACCAACTGTACGTGATGATTTGCCAGAGCTAATATCAATGGCAAAAGACCTTGATTTTTTACATATTCAAATTGCCACTAATGGAGTAAGAATTGCAAAGGATGTAGAATTTGCACATAAATTAAGGACAGCTGGTCTTCAGACTGTCTATTTGTCATTTGATGGTATAGGAGAAGAACCCTATCACATTACACGTGGTTTTAATGCCTTTCCATTGAAAAATGCTGCAATAAACAACTGTCGTACTGCAGGAATTGCGAGCATTGTGTTGGTACCAACTCTTATAAAAGAAGTAAATGATCATCAAGTTGGAAATATAATCAATTTTGCTTCAGAAAGGCTTGATGTTATCAAAGGCGTCAATTTCCAACCAGTTGCTTTCACAGGTCGCATTGATCAGACAGAAAGAGAGAAAAAAAGAATTACAATTCCAGATTTTTTATTAATGACTGAAGAACAAACAAATGGGACTATCTGCAGGGATGATTGGTTCTCTGTACCACAATCAACGTCAATATCCAGATTCATAGCAGCCATGTTGAACAAACAAGTTCTACAATTCACAATACATCCTCACTGTGGAACTGTTACATATATTTTCAAAGATGGAGATAAGCTAATTCCTATTACTCGTTTTGTGGATGTAGACGGTTTGTTTGAATATCTAGATGAGATATCCCCTCAGATAAGTAATACGAATTTTCAGATAAAAAAAGCAGGTCTTACTAGTAAAGCCCTTCACAAAATATCCAGTTTCATCGATCAGAAAACTGCTCCACAGTCTATCAATGTCACGAAAATGATAATGGATTTTTTCAATAAAGGTACAGGAGAAGCTTTAAAGCCCTTCCACAGGAATAGTTTGTTCCTTGGATCAATGCATTTTCAAGATCCCTATAATTTTGATATCGAGAGGGTGCAGAGGTGTGGAATACACTACGCTACACCAGATGGACGTGTGATTCCATTCTGTGCATATAATACAATCCATCGACAGGAAGTAGAGGCAAAATTCTCAAAACCGTTTTACTCATAGACATTTACTGTCCCCAGTTGTAATATACTGACCGGAGAATGTGGAATATTTTAGAAATGGAAAAAATGGGTGTTAAATATGATTGAAGAAGCTGTAAGCCCGACATTAACAGAGAACGATTCTAGAAATAGCGATGTTGGAAATCAGGTTGGTATGGATAAGAATAGGTTGCTGAATTTCATAAAAAAAAGAAACAATTACATCAAAACGCTGCCTAAAAAGGAAAAACAAGCATTTATTGCTTCAATAAATGAACTGAAAGAAAGTAAGAATAGGATTGAAAGACTTCTTTTGAAGAAGAAATCAGGAAAGAATATCGATGACCTTCTTTTTTCATTTGATGATCTTCCTCTTTTTGGAAAAGAATATTGGTTCATGAAATTTACTGCTAATGATGGCTCAAAACGTCAATTTTTTTTGATGTTTGGTAGAACAGACGGTGACATCGAGGTTAATGGTCGCTACATAAAAGATAGCAAAGTGTCTGATAACCGAACAGAGGGTTATTGTGTTTCATGGGAATATGATGAAAAACAGAGAACGATTACAGATGACCTCTGCACCATTGAAATTAAGGATGATATTATAGCTTGTTTTAATGATAATATCAGTGCTGAATTTTGTGGTTCATTTCCTGAATATTCTCTGAATATTATGGAAGCTGGTAAAAAGTTTTGTTCTCTGACGATAAAGAAACCTGAAAATACTGAATTCATTTCCGAGTTGTCAGAGCAATTCAAAGGTTTGTTTGGTTTTCGCCTAGCTAACCTTTATTTTGATTTCGAAGGTCAGCTTTCTTGTAACGATTTCTCAGGTAAATGTTATGCTCAAAAGGTCATAGTAGTTGGTCCGTTCATTCCATGGAAATGGTCAAGGATAGTTTTCAGGAATGGTTCTATATTGACTTATTTTGTACCCTCGATTGAGGTAATGGGGGTGGAATATGATATTTACAATTCTATGAGTTTTTACGATTCCATGACTCAGAAAATGCACTATTTCGAAAAGGTTAGTGTTCATGAATATCCTTCAGAGAAAGAAGATAAAAGGTGGATTGTTACTGCTGAAGGAAATAAGGTATTTGTAGTCATGAAAAGCTACTGTAAAAAGTCATTCAGCTTCAGGAAAGATTTTGATTTTAAATACATTGAAAATCTTGTAGAAGTCATTGATCTTAAAATCGAAACTAATTATGATGTAATTACACTGGATACTACTGGAAGTGGCCAGGGAATGGTGGAAGACACATCGGGATTTGTGATCTAATACGGAATTGGTAAAGGAGCGCAGATCTATGGATTGTAGCAAACTATACTTGGTGATTTTATTTGCGCCTTCTTTGATGTACTTTACAGTAATGCTGCACAATATATTGTGAAATCGGTGACCTTGTATGTATTTTAGTATACTACAGAGATACTTGATAGTAAAACGATACAAGAAAATAATAGAGATTTTGCTAAAGATCGCAATAATCAATACATCTATTATATATTTTATTGTATCGTATTATAATCTTATATAAAAATAGGAGAATCGGTATGAACCTTAGTATACTACGCAAATACTCAATGATAAAAAGGTACAAAAAAATAATAGATATTTTGATAAAATATGAATTTGACTATCTTGTTGATCAGTTGAAACTTCGTCCGTTTCACATTCACATCTTAGATTCAAATAAACTCTATACATCAAAAGAAGAAGCAGTATCACGTCCTGAAAGATTACGGGAAGTACTTGAAGAACTTGGTCCTACCTATGTGAAATTAGGACAAATACTCAGTGTTCGTAAGGATTTGATACCGCTTGAATATGCAGATGAATTTGCAAAACTTCAGGACAATGTCCCTTCATTTGCATTGGAAGATGTTGAATATGTAATTCAAGATGAAGATCGGAAGAGCGTCGTGTAGGGAAAGAGTGTAGATCTCGGTGG
>CALBTS010000691.1 GCA_937968035.1 uncultured Methanomethylovorans sp. | reverse complement strand
AAACTCCATAAGAACTTCCATCGAGAGTTAATGAATAATTCTCACCCCCCGCACTCGGCACACTGTAAAACACCGGCATGCGGCGGCGGAAGGGGAGGAGGGGGTCTTGTGCAAGCGATAATAGTTCGGTGCTTGATAGCACACGATAATACATCAATACTGATTCTATCGTGCCAGTATAATAATAATTGTCGCTTGAAAATCTTGCTATTTTAAAACTTTGAGTTGAATCATACATAGTTGATGGTGCGCCTGAACTTGTAGCTTTAAGCACACCATCTTGATAGTGCTTGGTATAAAAACCATCACCGCCGGTTAATGCGAAACTCGTTATGCGTGTCGGGTATGATGTCGATAATGCATCATAGGATGTGTTAAACACGCCAGTTTCAGTTGTCGCACACCTTATTGCAGATGCATCCCTATAGATAGCAAATGACCGTTTGGCCTCAGTTGTATTCCACTTACCACAAAGAGCCATACCAACAGCAGGAGTTGATCCTCTTGCAATAATTGTAATCGCTGTTGGATTACCTACATCTCCACAATCAATACCACCAGTACCGGCAAATGAAATGCTACCAGCATTCCAAATGCCATTTGTAATAGTACCATTATTGAAAGCGCACAAATCAAACAGTGTTGCCCCGGTCGGCCCAAAAGCAGGCACCCACGCATGATCCGGCCAAAGGTCAGGCGCGACTGACTGAGATGGATGCCTCGCTATTTTTGCATAGTCGAGATTCCGACTCATGCAGCGTACCCTCCACGGTACGTTCTGGCGAGCAGGGTCACAGCGTCATGCTGCACAGCAGTCGCGTTCCAAACCAGGATCTTGAACTTGTGCGGGCTGATCGCAATCTGGTCGGCGTTGACTTTCTGAGCTGTATCTACTGCCCGGCAAGCGATTGGCGTCGCCGGGGTTTTGGCTGTCGGCTGAAGGCTGGTCCCCCCATCCTCATAGTTGGTCCCGTCCAGTGCATACAGGATATAGATGTAGAACGACGCGCCAGCAGCCGGAGCCGACTCAGGGTCAAAACCAAGCTGGATGTCCAGCATTGTGTCGAGATTGGTTGTGTTATCTATCTCGTTTGATAGCAACCCAGACCCGTTAGCGAAGTTGTCCGATGCACTAATTCCAGTAGTGCGGGATAAAGATCCATTCCAGGGAAAAGATGCCATCTTATGCTCCCGTGTTTGCTACTGCGTTGACAAAATAGTTCACAACATACTCGACATCGTTGTCCGTTGCAGCGTCTCCAGCACTTACGACAGTAGTGTTCCCCATGCCAAGCAGGTACATTTCGAGCGTTCGCTTCTCATGGTTCTGGTTGAAAAGTACGTCAACTGCCCATGCAAGTCGATTCGTGTGGTTCTCGGTTGCCGGGCTTTCTTCATAAATATAAGCTGCAAGTTTAATTACTGCCCCACGGAACTTTTCCCAAAGAGGGCCACGCGCATTGAGTAAAACTGACCGTTGCTGTAAAGTAGGATCTGCCATTGTGTTATTCTCCCTTAATTTTGCGGAAATTTACCGGAATGAAAACAGGCGCAAGGCTCGGCCATAAATGCGGATTTGCGCTTTCGGCCTTCTTGGTTGCAACCTCATTGCATTCTACTGGCTTAGGTGCTGATTCATTGATGCTTTCATTCGAATAATTACTCATTGTGCTTTCTCCTTAGTTAGATTGATCTATTTCGAAATTTAATTGCCCTTCAACCCTGACGCCTGTAATCCTAAGAGTTCCAGGCACACCAATAACCGGAATAAGCTTTGATACCTCGTTGGAATATCCACTCTCTACACCATCCTCATACAGGGCCGTAGCCGCAAAATAATACGTCTTTCCTGGCTCAAGGCCCTGCATCGTCCACATCATCTGGGTCCCAGCATCGGCATGCTTATCGTAAACACCAGATGCCGTGCCTTGGTAGATTCTATACCCGATAGGCGCGGCAGGGGGTTCAGGCGCATCCCACGTCAGCGTCACCTCTGCGGCCCAGGAAGATACCGCAAGAAACATGATTGCAAAGCTACTGCATAAAAAGCACCGCATCATTCAGTTCTCACCTTAATCAACTTTTCGCCTTCTGGTGTTATCTGATATTGCCCACCTGTCGTTATTTTGGCCGCTGTTGGGGTTACAACATCTGGTTCGGAGTCAGTGTATGCGGAAATAGCATCTCCATCATCAGGATCGGTAGTAGAATATGTATATAGCACACCTTCAGAATAATACCAATCACTGGAAGCACTCAAAAAGTCAATGTTGTTTTTTTCCGCTCCTTCCGTTTCTCCAAAGACGACCAACCCAGGGACAATACCGCAATTTGCTTTCCAGATGTTTGTAACATGTTCTGTCCATCCGGATATGACAGCCGTATCAATTTCAATATCAACTACTTCTACATCACCAACAGAAACATCTCCATCAGAGTTCTTTACAAACCCATAAAAATAAACCTCTCCGGTCTTTGACGCTGTTGCACTTGTTGGGGCTGATGCAGACCAATCTGCGTCTCCTGATAAAGGTTTGGCACTGCTTTCTTTTACGATGTATGCTGCTGTTCCTTCAGATCCAGTAAAATCCGAAATCGGCACTGATAACGTTGTACTTGTGTCGGGCATGACAAAAGTTGACACGGTTGGCAGTGTTGGAGGTGTTACCTCGGTTATGGTTCCGCTAAAAACCTTGGATGTCGTATTGGAGTCGCTGTCTGTTACTGTTACTGTGAATGAGTAAACACCGCCTGTAGTAGGTGTTGCTTCCCACGCCCCTGTGGCGGCTGTTATAGAGAACCATGATGGCTTGTCGGAACTGGCCCAGGTATACGGAGAAACACCACCAGTGGCCGCAAGTGTACCTGAAGATGTACTACCTTGTGTAAACGTCCCAAGGCTTGACGTACTAATGTTAAGTGCTGGTGTTGACCCGAGGGGCATCACCTCGGCATAACTTGAGCTTGCATCTCCGAATCTGATTTCATCCAAATAGACAGTGAGCCAAGAACTTTGAATTGCATATAGTCCAACTTTCCAATATGGAGGCGTGTTGTCCTGCCAACAATTAATCGTGCTACCCTCGTAACAATCCATTCCGGTTTCTGAACAATTTGCTTCAGAGTCATCAACAACCAGAGTTCCATTTACCCACATTTTAAAAAATGGAGAATTTTCTGGGCGGTAATCAAACTTAAAATGATACACAATATCATTCCAGCCACGATTAAACGAAAGTCCGCTATTATAAAAAACCTCACGATCTTTAACCAAGTCGGAACATTGGTCCACCTCAGATTGCACATAAAATCTAAAGAAATCTCCAGGTGGCTTAAAGAAAGATGCACAAGTCGGGTTTGTATTCTGGGAGTCACAAAGCACCCCATCAACATAATCTGTAGCAGCAGCATGAAACTGACTGAACAGTCCCCACTCCCCGGACACAGTTCCAGGCACAACCATATCGCTTGGGAAATAAATACTGAATCCAATCCAGTACTCTGTATTATATTCAAAGCTCCTAATAGTCGGAGTAGTTGCTTTAATTGGCCTTGCTTCTGTTCGCTTATCTTGAGAATCTGTTCCATCAAGCGGCCATGGGGGTAAGACAACCTTATAGGACTTGCTTCCAGATCTTGATTGCTCTGCACTGGCCGTGAACACTGAATTTGGCTGTCCAGTTGGCGATGCTCCAAAAACGACCCATTCCGCTGTAGATGGCCCATCTTCACAGTCGTCATAAAAGAGTATGCCGGCCCACGCATTCAGTGGAAGGAGTAAGGCAAAGACGATAACTGACAAAATCTTATTGTACATAAATTTTAAAGTCTCCGTCCTTGCTGGCGTCTGCTCCAGTTTTCCACATGTCGTAATCCGTACTTTCATACAATGTCTCGTCGTAATTGCCGCGCCAGTAGGTGTTAACAATGGTGGCATCCTCATACACCCAGTGCATAAAAACATCCTGCCCGGATGTCAGTTCAGGTGCTCCGCTTGTCCATGTGAACTCGTACCATGTTTCAGATGTTGTTGATACAGTTACCGTATCGCTATCACTGCCTATCTGCGTTGAGTCACCAGATTTTGTGGCTCCTGCGTTGCTTGTTCCAACAGTCCAGAATTCAAGATGGATATTAGTTGAAGCCCCAACGGCTTTGGTAATTGGAATTTCTACCTTGCAGACAGTAACAGTTGATGGAGGCCCCTTGATCTTTTGGGCAAGATTGCCAGTAGACCCTATAGCATCGCCCATGTCTGTAGTGGTGTCGTTGTCATAGTAGTCGGCAATAGAGCAAGGGGACGCATCTGTGGTGAATGCCACTTCACCGCACTTTACTACTCCTTGACACTCAAAGCATGCCCATTTAGATGCAGGACTCGCAGCATCGCTATGATTGAACGTGACGGTAGCATCACCATCAGAGCCAGTAAGAATCTGGTATGCCACGTTGCTTGTTCTTGTCACATGTGATGTAGCGTCTGCAAGCACCCAAGCCCCAGCGCCGGAATTGCCATCAAAAGCTGTGGTGGTAGTTCCTCCATCACTTGCGGAAAGCCACGCATCAACAAGATAGTTTTGAGCAGAAGTATGGACGAACGTAGCAGTTATTGCATTTGACGATTCTGCGCCAATAGAAACATCGAAACTCGCTGCCCCGCTTTCAGCTTCAAGATCGTCAAGACGGTTCTCTATGTTCCCTGTGGCTCCATCAAGCGCGTTCAGTTCAGTTGAAGAAACAAGTGGGTGGGGTTCAACTTTGCCTGTAGGATCAGCATATAAAATACTTCCTGGACTATAACCAGAAACTTCTACCGCAAGTGAATCTTTTGATTCAATGGCTGTACCAGATGAATTTATCTGTAAAAAATAATTTGATGTGAGTTCTGGCAAAATGCCATACAATTCATCTATAACACCCTCAACATTAGTTTCATCAGTGTTTTCGTTGGTATCAGTTACTGCAACATCAGAAGCTGTTATCTTTGTAGAGATGTAAGACCAGAGTCCACTGAGGGTTAAATAAGAAATCTTACCACTCCCATCTCCAACTCCGGTCACACTCACATAGATCGGAAGAGCGTCGTGTAGGGAAAGAGTGTAGATCTCGGTGGTC